>CAKTWY010000074.1 GCA_934630445.1 uncultured Eubacteriales bacterium | reverse complement strand
TCCTGGCACTGCGCTTTTATGAAGGAAAAACACAGATGGAAGTTGCCAGCGAGGTCGGTATCTCTCAGGCGCAGGTGTCGCGCCTTGAAAAGGGCGCTCTGCAGCGCATCAAAAAACAAATCTGATACTCCGCCCGGGAGACCGCGCCGGTCTCCCGGGCTTTTTGCACAAAGCGTCGGCAAAAGCCACATATCCCAAGCACAGTTTGGAATAATTTGTTAAATATATGATTTACATCTTGACAAGTATACTTATCAGGTATATATTTTAAGCAGACAGAAAAAACAAGGCATTCACTCATTCGATTCATTATCGACAAGAAAGGGAGATGTCACAAAATGCGTACAAAGTATTTCATCTGCAAACATTGCGGAAACCTGATTGAAATGGTCAACGATACCGGGGTACCCATCATCTGCTGCGGCGAGAAAATGCACGAGCTGACCGCTAACACGACCGACGCGGCAGTCGAAAAGCATGTTCCTGTCATTTCGAAAAATGGCAACACCGTGCACGTCAGCGTCGGCTCCACGCTCCATCCGATGACGCAGGAGCATCACATTGTCTGGATCGCACTCTACACGCAGAAGGGTATGCAGCGCGTATCGCTTGATCCGCTCGGCAGCCCTGAGGCGGATTTTGCGCTTACAGACGGCGACAGCGTGGTATACGCCCTGGCCTATTGCAATCTGCACGGGCTCTGGATGGCGGAATAAACCGCGTTTACAAGCAATTTCCCAACAATGTTTTTGAATGATTAAAGGAGACTTGAACACTATGGCGAAGTATGTATGTACCGTATGCGGCTATGTTTACGACGAAGCGGAAGGCTATCCCGACGGCGGCATTGCGCCGGGCACCAAATGGGAAGATGTGCCCGAGGATTTTGAATGCCCCCTCTGCGGCGTCGGCAAAGATCAGTTTGAAGCCGAATAACTGAAAATCGACATAACAGAAGGAGCGCCGCTGAAATTCAGCGGCGCTCCTTCTGTTTAAAAAGCATCCGTCAGGCCATATCGGTTCGGCTGCTGCGGGTCGCTCTCCAGCAGAAAAAAAACAAAAAGGACAAACGTTCCTATCACCGGTATCAGATTCCATAAAAGGTTCCACGCGCTTCTCCCAGTGTCGTGCAGCCGGCGCACGCTCAGCGCCAGCCCCGGAACCAGCGCCGCGAGCGCATAGAGCGCGGATATGGCGTCGAACACGGCGTCGGACGCTAAGCCGGCCACGCCGCTCCTCGCCACAGCGCCGACAATGTTAATGGCAATCCCAATAAGGACGTTCATCAACACCACATACCAGTAGCCGTGCCGACTTGTGCAGCCCGTAAAGTCAAGGCCGCGCTTCCACATCACAATATACCACCCATACCACTGCATCTTTCCGATATCCCCCTTCTTTTCTCGGTTTCCTCCGCTGTTTTCAGTATAGCGAATGCTTAAAAGGACGGCAATACCCGCCGCTTCAAATTTTTTCAGAAGCTGTGTATACGCCGCAAAACACCTGTCAATAATAGCTTTCGGAGGTGGTTTTGTGAAAACAAGTAAAACCAAACTGGATAAATTTCTAAACTTTCTGGAGAACAGAGGATTTTACATAATCCTCTGCCTGTGCTTAGCTGCCATAGGCGTATCGGGTTATGTACTCTTTTTTACCGACGATCCGGCACCGGCATCCTCGACCGAGCCGATCGAATATCTTTACAACCTGGAAGAAGACCTTCCGGAAATCCCGGCTGAAAATGATTTCGAACTGGTTCTGCCTGACGACGCACCTGTATCAGGTGCCGAAAATCCCGAACCTGACACAAGCGCCGCAAAGCCGCAGGAGATTCCTGCCGAAACCGCGCCTTCCGAAACACCGAAAAAAACGCCTGAGACGCCAACAAAGCCCAAAAACGAAAAGGTGTCTTTTGTCCGCCCTCTCTCAGGGGAGCTGGTACAGGCGTTTTCCGGAGATGAGCTCGTATATAACCAAACCATGGCGGACTGGCGCGTGCATGCCGGCGCGGACTACGCCAGTGTCGAAGGCGGACGTGTCTGCTCCATCGCAGACGGCACGATCGACAGCGTCTTCACCGACGATGTGCTCGGCTTCTGTGTCGAAATTGACCACGGAGGCGGCTACAAAAGTCTGTATGCCGGTCTTATGCAGACCGAAACAGTCAAAGAGGGCATGTCCGTCAAGGCGGGTGACGTCATCGGCGGCGTCGGCAACACCATGCTCACCGAATGCGGTCTCGATCCGCATCTCCACCTCGAGGTGACAAAGGACGGGGTGAAAATCGACCCTGAAAGTGTCATCCCGCAGAAAAAATAAGCTTTCTCCCTCCTACTCCTGTTTTTCGATATGCTTCTGCAAGCAGAGAGGGCCGGGTCTACCCCCGGCCCTCTCTGCTTGTTTTTCTTTACGCGTTTTAAAAGTAATGCTATAATATGATTAAGCAAAATATTCCTGCGCGTGTGTGCAGGCGAAAGGTGCGTGTCAACATGGATTATCGTACTGAATATCGGAAATGGCTTTCAAGCGCCGTGCTCTCGCAGGCGGAGCATCTCGAGCTCGAAGCGATCGCAAACGACGAAAAAGAGCAGGAGAGCCGCTTTTTTGCCCCGCTCAGCTTCGGCACTGCCGGCCTGCGCGGCGTGCTCGGCATGGGCCTGAACCGCATGAACATCTACACCGTGCGCCAGGCGACGCAGGGCATCGCGGAGCTTGTCGTTTCCTGCGGGGAGGAAGCGATGGCGCGCGGCGTCGCCGTGTGCCACGACTGCCGGATCATGAGCCCTGAGTTTGCACGCGAAGTTGCCTCCGTCCTCGCCGGCAACGGCATCGCCGTGCATATCTTTGATGCGATGCGCCCGACTCCGGAGCTCTCCTTCGCCATCCGCGCGCTGCACTGCATCGCCGGCATCAACATAACCGCCAGCCATAACCCAAAAGAATACAACGGCTACAAAGTCTATTGGGAGGACGGCGCGCAGCTGCCGCCGAAGGAGGCGGACATTGCCGCGCAGGCGATCGCGGCGACCGACATTTTTACGGGCGCAAAACATATGGATTTTGACGAGGGCCTCGCGCGCGGCCTTATCCGCTGGATGGGCGAGGAGATGGACGAGGCGTTCCTGCGTGAGGCGCGCGCCATGGCCATCAACCCCGCCTGCGTCGAAGCGGTCGCGGACAGCTTTAAGCTTGTGTATACGCCCTTCCACGGCACAGGCTATCAACTTGTTCCCGAAATTCTTCGCCGCCTGGGCTACCGCCATATTCTCTGCGTGCCGGAACAGATGGTGCCGGACGGAGCGTTCCCCACGGTCAAGAGCCCTAATCCCGAAGATAAGGCCGGCTTCGCCCTTGCTATCGAGCTTGCACGGAAAAACGATGTTGATCTCATCATCGGCACCGACCCCGACGCCGACCGCGTCGGCATTGTGCTGAAAAACAGCGCCGGCGAGTACGTTACGCTCTCCGGCAATCAGGTCGGTGTTCTCCTCGCGGACTACATCATCGGCGCGCATCGCCGCGCAGGCACCCTCCCCCAAACTGCGGCGATCATCAAGACCATCGTCACCACCGAGATGGCGCGCCGCGTCGCCGAGCAAAACGGCGTCAAATGTTTTGAAACGTTCACCGGCTTTAAGTTTATGGCCGAAAAGATCAAGCAGTTCGAGGAAGAGGGCAGCTACCGCTACCTGCTCGCCTATGAAGAGAGCTACGGATACCTCATGGGGGATTACGCACGCGACAAGGACGCGGTGACGGCATCCATGCTGATCGCTGAAATGGCTGCCTATTACCGCACACAGGGCATGACGCTCTACGACGCGATGCAAAAGCTCTATGAAACCTACGGTTATTACAGCGAGCGCACCATCAGCCTCGTGATGCCGGGTGTCGACGGTCTGAAGGATATGGCCAGACTGATGAAAACGCTGCGCGAAGCGCCGCCGCAGGACATTGCGGGCACGCCCGTCAGCCGCGTGCGCGACTATGCTGACGGCACTGTCCGCTCGCAGGATGGTACAGTGGAGAAAATGGAGCTCTCCGGGTCAAACGTGCTGTACTTTGAGCTTCAGGACGGCTCTGTCTTTATCGTGCGCCCCTCCGGAACCGAACCCAAAATCAAAATCTACCTCATGGCCAGCGGAAAGGACGCGGCGCAGGCCGCCGCGAAGATCGAGCGCTACACTGCCGCTGCAGATGCGCTCCGCTCGCTTGCCAAGTAAAGCGCCGCGCGCTCCGCTCTGTTATACGCAACGCCAAATTCCGCCCTTTATCGATTCTCTCCTGTCATTCTGAGCGAAGCGAAGAATCCCGTCTGTCTGCCAAGGCGCTGCCCTATTCGAAGCTCTTGTCCTCTCCGGACGGCGTCCTTCGTCGCCATGCTCCTCAGGATGACAGGGCTCGGTATTGAAATTCCTTCGGCGCTTCTCCGGATGATAAAAGCACAGCGGCCCGCGGCGCAGATTTTCTGCACCGCGGGCCGCTGTCTGCCTTGTTCCGTACACCATGCACGAAACCAAGGCTTTCTCCCGTTATATCTCGTGAAAAACATAATGAGACGCGCCGTCCTCTCCCCAGAGCCGCTCGGCCGTCACGCCGAACGCCGCATCGACTGCGCGGCTTTCATAGATCGCTTCCGGCAACCCCTGGGCGGCGATCGCTCCTCCCTGCAGAACGATCACGCGGTCTGCGTGCGTCAACGCCTGGGAGATATCATGCAGCACCATGACGACCGTCCTTCCACGCGCTTTCAGGTTTTTCACCAGGCGCATGATCTCAAGCTGATGCGCGATGTCCAGAAACGTCGTCGGCTCGTCAAGCAGCATCACCGGCGTCTCCTGCGCCGCGGCCATGGCGAGATATACCTTCTGCCGCTCGCCGCCGGAAAGCGACGCAAGGCTTTTTTCTGTAAATGGCATAACGCCCGTGTCCTCCATTGCCCGGTGCACCGCCTCCCGATCTTTTGGCGACGGCACGCGTCCAAACCCCTGATAGGGGAAGCGTGCATGCGCCACCAGTGTGCGCACGGCAATGGACGGCACATCCCTCCCCTGCGGAAGAAAGCTCACCATACGCGCGAACGCCTTTGGAGAAAAGCGCCGTGCATCTGCTCCATCCACAAGTACACGCCCCGCCTGTGGGGCCAGCAGCCGCGCACAGACCTTGAGGAGCGTCGTCTTGCCGCAGCCGTTCGGCCCGATAAGCGCCGTCACCTGGCCCGTTTCGAACCGCACGGACACGCTGTGCAGCACTTCACGCCCGGCATAGCCCGCGCGGATATTCTGAAGCTCAAGCACCAATCTTCCCCCTCCTCTGCCGGAAAAGAAGCCACAGGAAGAACGGCCCGCCGAGAAACGACAACAGGATCCCGACCGGCAGCTCGAACGGCGCGAAGAGCATGCGCGCGGCAATATCGCACCCGAGCGTCAATATCCCGCCCATCAGGAACGACACCGGTATGAGCGCCCTGCTCCCGCTCCTCAGAAAAAAGCGCGCCGTATGCGGCACGATCAGGCCCACAAACCCCAAAAGCCCCGCAAAGCTCACCGCGCCTCCGACCAGGAGCGCCGCACCTGCCAAAAGAAAAAAGCGCGTCAAACCCACACGCATGCCGAGCGAACGGGCGACCTCGTCGCCGAGTGCAAGCACATTCAGATCCGCCGAAAGGATTAGTACGATCAGCATGCCTGCCGCGATCACCGCGCCGGCAGATGTAAGATCGCGCAGCGACACGCCGGACAGGCCGCCGATCATGAACATGCTGCGGCTCACCGCCGTATCGGGCTTTAAGGTCACGACCGCGTCGATCGCGGCGCCAAGCATGCTCGACACCGCGACGCCCGCAAGAATGAGCGTCATGCGCGAAGCGCCGCTCCCTGCGGCGATGCCATACACGAGCAGCATCGCCGCAAACGCGCCGAAGAACGCCGCCAGCGGCGTCATATGCGCATACTCCGGGAAAAACGCCGCCACAAGCACCGCGCCAAGGCCCGCTCCGGAATTGACGCCGATAATGTTCGGTCCTGCAAGCGCATTTTGAAGTACCGTCTGTAAAACCGCGCCGCCCGCCGCAAGAGCGCCGCCGGCCAGAATCGCACCGAGAACGCGCGGCGCACGCGCATACGCCACGATGCGGTAGGCCTTCGACGCCGTATCCCCATCCAGGAGCGCGCGGGCGATCTCCCACGCGCCAAGCCCGGACGAGCCGAGCATCACGCCCACTGCTGCGCCGATAAAAAGCAGCACAGTGAGCGCTGCCCCGAGCGCCCATGGGTGATCTTTGCTTTTATTCAGCCGTTCCCGGATAGAGGAGCTGCGCCAGATATGCATACGCATCCGCCCACCTCGCATTCGGCTTATAGTGGAAGAGCTCCTTCGGCAGCACCTCGACCCGCTCCTCCTTCACAGCTGCAAGGCCGCTCCACGCAGGGTTTGCCATAATGCCGTTTTCAAGCGCTTCAAGCGCCTTTTTTTCATCGCCCATCGTGGTGATGAGGATAAAGTCGGGATCCTCTTCTATGATCGCTTCTATTCCCAGTTCTTCCAAAAGCGATTCGTGCCGGGAGACAATATTGTCTGCCCCGAGTTCTTCGAGCATGATACCCGTCATATTGTCCGCCCCTTTGGCCCGCACGCCGGTCGAATACGCGCGTGCGAAGAGTACGGTTGGCGACGGCTGATCGGCGCAGGACGCCTTGATCTCATCGATGCGTGCGCGCACTTTAAGCCCATTCTCCTCATAGAGGTCCGCTCTCCCGGTCAGGTCAGTGAATAACTTTAACATGTCGAGATATTCCGTGAACTCCTCTATGTGGAAATACGCGTGTGTGATGTTCGCGTCATCCAGCGCCTGCCCCGCCTCGATATGGCCTTCGATGTCCGCGGACAGGATGACAAAGTCCGGCTCAACGGCCAGGATCTCTTCCACATTGGGCTTCTTGATCGTTCCGACGATGGCGGTTCCCTCCTCCAGCGCCATGCCTCGCTCGCTCACTGCGTCCTCCGTTGTACCGGCAAGCGCTCCGCCTGAAAGCACCCACACCTCGGCGAATGACCCCGAGCACGACACCACGCGCTCCGGCATTTTAGGCAGTACTACCTCGCGCCCGCACGCGTCGGTAAAGGAGATTGCTTCCGTCGGCATGCCTCCTTCCCGCGCGGGCGCTTCCGGCGCCGCGCACGCTGTAACAACAGCCGCCAGGAGTATCGGCAAAACCCATCTCAAGTGTTTCATGCATGTCCTTCCTTTGATAAAAACAGCGCCGGGCAGTTTTCTCCGTCCGGCGCTGAAAATCAGTTTGATTTGACGACCGCCGCCGCGATCAGACGCGCCGCATTCTCGACGTCTGTCAGACTCACCATCTCGCAGGCGGAGTGGATATACCGCGTGGGGATGCTCACACCGCCGGACGGCACGCCGCCGCGCGTCAGCTGAATGGCTCCCGCATCCGTTCCGCCAGCGCGCAGCACCTCCTGCTGCACGGGGATGGCGCACGCCTTCGCCGTGTCATTGAGAAGCGCGACCACCTCCGGCGCGCAGATGACGGAGCTGTCAAGCAGTTTTACCGTCGGCCCTTCACCGAGCTTGACCGCCATGCCGTACTTCATATCCGGTACATCGCCCGTGTCCGTTACATCGACCGCAATGCCCAGATCCGGATCAATGGCGTACGCCGCCGTTTTCGCCCCTCTCAGGCCGACCTCCTCCTGTACGGAAAAGACGAAATACAGGTCGTTTTCCGTCTTCTCGATCTGCGAGAGCGCGATCAGCAGCGCCGCACAGCCGATGCGGTTGTCCATATAGGGCGCGATGAGCGTGTCGCCGTTGCGCATCGGGCACCCGGCATAAATGGCGATGTCGCCCACATTCACCAGTTTTTCAGCTTCCGCTCTGTTTTTCGCTCCGATATCGATGAACATGTCCGCGACTTTCAGCTCAGAAAGCTTTTTTTCATCTCCAAAGGAGACGACGCCCGCCGTGCCGTTTTCAAAACGAACAGGCGTGTTCACAAGATCGGCCGGCGCAAAGCCGCCCACCTGGCAGAATCGCAGATACCCATCGTCCTCGATGTATGTGACGATCATCCCGATCTGATCCATATGCGCGGAGAGCATGATCTTTTTGCCCGCGCCCTTTCGACGCACGATCAGGCTGCCCATCGTGTCCTTCGTGATCTCATCCGCGTACGGCTCGGCCAGCGCGCGGATCACTTCCGCTGCGGCATGCTCCTTCCCCGACGGGCCGTATACGGAGACGAGCTTTTCCCATATATCTTCACAAGTTAAAGGCGTTTTCATTCCATTTCCCCCATTCTGTTGATGAATTCCCGCGCGGTCTCCTCCATAGCCTCAATATCGTGCAGCGACGCCACGCACACGGGCGAGTGCAGGTAGCGGACCGCCGCAGCGAGCACACATGTGCGCACGCCCGCGCCCGTGAGATGGATCTTTCCCGCGTCCGTACCGCCGGATGTGTACTGCTTGTACTGCCATTTGATCTGCTTTTCTTCGCAGATCTCGCGCAGTATGCGCGTAAGCTCCGCGTCGTAGATCGTGCCGCGGTCCATAATGCCGATCACCACGCCCGCGCCCGCGCTGCACACGCGCTTATGCGCGTCGACGTTCGGCAGATCAGCCGCGGTCGTGCCCTCCAGAACGAGCGCTATGTCCGGTCTGAGCGCGTGCGCCGCGATCTGCGCACCCCTGAGGCCCACTTCTTCCTGCACGGTGAAGACAAACCATGTGTCGCAGGCAGGCGTCTGGCGGATCAGCTCCAGCAGAACCGCGCAGCCCGCGCGGTCGTCAATCGCCTTGCCCTTGACAAAGCCCCTGTCGCCCATGGAATAAAAATCGCTGTCAAATGCGATATAATCGCCCAGCGCCACGTCCTTTTCCGCATCCGCGCGCGACGTGGCTCCGATGTCGATATACATATCCGACACCGTGGGTACCTTCCTGCGCTCTTCCGCCGTCGTCAGATGAACAGCCTTGATACCGATGATGCCGGGGATCTTTTCCTCCCCCACGCGCACGCGCTTGCCCATCAGGATGCGCGGGTCCATCCCGCCGACCACGCCGAATTTCAGCATGCCCTCGTCCGTGATGCGCTTTACGATAAAGCCCACCTCGTCCATATGCGCGGCGAGCATCAGGCACTTGCCGCCCATCTTCCTTCCGCGGCGCAGCGCCATAACGTTGCCCATGCTGTCCACACGCACCTCGTCCGCGTAAGGGCGCACCTCAGAGAGGATGTATTCGCGCACCGCCCCTTCGCAGCCTGAAACGCCGTCAAGCGTGCAGAGCTTACTCAGTCTTGTCAGCAGCATACCGCACCTCCGTCAAACGTTCTGATAAACTCCGCCAGAAGCTTCCCGACCGCTTCCGCGTCGGAAACCTTGATCGTCTCGATCGGCGTATGCATGTACCTGAGCGGGATGGACAGCAGCGCGCACGCGACGCCTTCGCGGCTGACCTGAATGGGCCAGCAGTTGGTGCCCGTGTGGCCCTCCATGACCTCGATCTGGTATTTGATCTCCTTTGCGCGCGCAAGCTCCGCCATGCGTTTGGCCATCGCGCGGTCCAGATTCGGCCCCATGCCGATCATCGCCCCGCCGCCGTATTCAAACGTCTTGTCCGCGGGCGCGTCGGGCGTTTTCGCATGGCTCACATCCACCGCGACGCAGTAGTCCGGCGCGGTGTGGTACGCGCCCGTGATCGCGCCGCGAAAGCTCGTTTCCTCCCCGGCGCTGCCCATCACAATGAGGTCGCACGGGAGTTTGTCGTCCTTCAGCAGGTCGAGCGCGTAAAGGATCGCCGCGAAGCCGGCGCGGTCGTCGATCGAACGCGAGGTGATCGACCCGTTTTTCAGCTTGACCGGCGCGCCGACAAGCGCCACAGGCGTTCCGGGCTTTACATGTTCGCGCACATATTCCTCCGAAAAGCCGGTGTCGATGACCATCTCGTCGACCGGCACTGATTTTTTATAATCCGCCGCCGTCTGCAGGTGCGGCGGCAGGCAGGCGAAAACACCCATCATCGGCTTGTCCGCCAGAATACGCACCTCGCTTGCCAGCAGCATGCGCGGGTCCACGCCGCCGATGGGCAGCACGCGCAGCATCCCGCCCTCCAAAACCTCCGACACCATGAACCCGATCTGATCGATATGCGCGTCGAGAAGCAGCTTGGGCGCGTTTTCACGCCCGCACGCACGGTAGCCGAGCACCGTTCCCGTCTGATATACCTCTGCGCTGTCGCAGTATGGCGCCAGCCGCTCGCAGGCAAGCCGCGCCGCCGCGCCTTCAAAGCCCGATACGCCCTCTGCCTGCGTCAATTCAAAAATGAGCTTCGTTATGTCAAGACTCATATCGCGAACCTTCCTTTCTCCTTTGTATTGCGGGATCCGGAAAGCGCCTCCCGCGTGGCTGTGATCCTGTTCCGCTTTGCATGCTAAAGCGCGCGCACCAGTGCGGAAAAATCCTCTCCGCGCTGAACAAAATTCTCATACATGTCAAACGACGTGCACGCGGGCGATAGGAGCACCACGTCGCCGCGGCGCGCGATCTCATGCGCTTTGGCCACCGCGTCCTTCATCGTATAAAAATCATAGATCGGCAGCTTCTCCGACGCAAAGCCTTCCGCCGCCTCGACCGCGCGGCGGATCGCATCTGCCGCGCGCGGCTTCCCGTCCTTCAGCTTCTCGTGCGGAAGGCCCACAAGGATCAGCGCCTTTGCCCGTTCGGCCACCTCGCGGCCGAAGGCGTCAAACGGCACGTGCTTATCCTCGCCGCCCGCGATGAGGATGACCTTCTGCTCAAACGAGCGCAGGCCCGCGATCGCGCGCGCCGGGCTCGAGGCGATGCTGTCGTTGAAATAACGCACGCCTCCCTTTTCACAGATGAGTTCGATGCGATGCGGCACGCCGCGGAATTCACGCGCCGTTTCCAGCATGGCTCCCTCACCGCACAGGCCCTTAACGGCGCACATCGCCGCCATGTAGTTTTCCACATTGTGTTTTCCGGGGAGGAAAATGTCCGTTTCCTCCATCACGCAGTGCGTCTGCCCGCCGGCACTTTGATAGATTTTGCCGTTTTGAGCGTAATATCCGTTCTCCACCGGCCCTCTGCGTGAAAACATGCGCACCTCTCCGTGGCACAGGCGCGCAGCGTCGCGCGTCACATCGTTGTCAGCGTTCAGCACCGCGATGCCGTGCTTATCCTGATGCGCGATGATGTTGCGCTTGGCGCGCGTGTATTCGTCCATGTCCGCGTGCCAGTTCAGGTGGTTGGGCGTGATGTTCGTGATCACCGCGCGCTCCGGACTTTTTTTCATCGTCATGAGCTGAAAGCTCGACAGCTCTACCACCGCCACGTCTCCCTCCCGCATCGCGGGAACGCGGTCCAAAAGCGGCGTGCCGATATTGCCGCCCAGATGGCAGCGCCGGCCCGCGCGTGTGAGCATCTCCGCCACAAGCGTCGTGGTCGTCGTCTTCCCATCCGAGCCTGTCACCGCGATCACCGGGCACGGACACAGCTGCAAAAACTGCTCCATTTCAGATGTGAGCTCCGCCCCTGCCCGCACCGCACGCTGAATACCGCCCGCGTCCGGCCGGATGCCGGGCGAGCGGAAGATCATATCCGCGCTTATCTCGTCGAGATAACGCTCCCCCAGGCAGAACGATACGCCCAGTGCGCGCAGCTCGCCGTACTTTTCGCCAAGCGCCTCCTGCGTTTTTCTGTCATGCACGATGATGTTTGCGCCCGCCTCCGCCAGAAGACGGATCAGCGGCATATTCGACACGCCGGCGCCGAGGACCGCCGCGCGTTTTCCCTTCATAGACTGTAAAAACATTTCGAATTTCGTCAAATTTGTTCCCTCACTTTGCTTCGCCAATCAGGCGCAGAAGATGCGCATACGCCCCCCGTGCGTCCGCCTCAGGATAGAGGAAGCCCCCGCTGCGCGCGACAGAGCGCGCGCTTTCCTCAAAAAGCGCGCACAGCGTGTGCAGCGCGCGGCACATCGCCTGCTGCTGCGCCGCGC
>CAKTWY010000073.1 GCA_934630445.1 uncultured Eubacteriales bacterium | reverse complement strand
ACCCCCAGCTGTCCGGCACGGCTGAAGCCGTTCAGATCGTGAATGATTATTACAAAAACGCAGTTGAACGCCTCTTTTCGCATGCCGAGTTCACCCTCGCGCCCATGGCGGACGATGCGCGCGCCGCAGGAGCGGACGGCGTGCTCCTGCCGTATACGGCCGACTACCGGTATGAGGTCATGGCCAACAACGGCCGCCTCCTCTCCGTCATGCATGAAAATTCCGAATTCACCGGCGGCCTGCACGAAACGCCCGTCTTTTCTTCCGAGACATTCGATATGCGCAGCGGCGGTCTTTTGACGCTTGCGGACCTTTTCACCGTGCCGGAGGAGGAATATCTGGCGCTCTTTTTTGACGCCGCGACCGAAAAAATCGCACAGACGCCGGAAGAGTACTTCGACATCACACCCCAGCTTTTACAGGAGGCTTTCAATCCATCCGATTTTTATGTAACGGATACGGGCCTTACCTTTTATTATCAGGTCTACGCCATCGCGCCGTATGCTACAGGCCTTTCGTACTTTACCCTCCCTTTTGACGATATCCGCGATATGCTGGACCCCACTTTTATTTCCTGATTTGATGGTGAATATATGAAAAAAAATGATCTCTTTGACGTCGTGATCGACGGCTATACCAGCGAGGGCGCGGGCGTGTGCCGTGTCGATTCCATGGTCGTGTTTGTGCCCGCTGCAGCGCGTGGCGACCATGTGCGCATCCGCATCGTAAAGGTGCTAAGGAACCACGCCTACGGTCGCGTGGAGGAAATCCTGTCGCCGTCGAGCGCACGCATCGTTCCGGACTGCACCGCCTTCCCGAAGTGCGGCGGCTGCGCGCTGCGGCACATTACCTATGAAGAAGAACTGCGCATGAAGCGCGAGCGCGTGGAGAGCGCGCTTGCGCGTGTCGGCGGCATTCCCCTCACTGCCGAGCGTATGATCGGCGCCCCCTCGCCGCTTGCCTACCGGAACAAGGCGATTTACCCGGTCGGCATGAAGGACGGCCACGCGGTCACCGGCTTTTTCCGCAGCCGCCGCCCTGAGATCGTTCCCCGCGCGCGCTGCCGTCTGCAGCCGGACGGATGCGACCGCGCGGCACAGCTTGTCCTGCGCTGGGTGGACGAGCATCACATCCCGGTCTACGACGAGACGACCGGCCGCGGCCTCCTGCGGCAAATCTACCTGCGCGCGGCCAAAGACGGAAGAATGCTCTTAACGCTGATTGCGGCGGATATGCCCGCGCACATCGATGCGCTGCGCCGCCTTTTTGAAAAGGAATGCCCCGCGGTCGTCGGCGCTGTGCTGAACCTGAACCGAACGCGCGGAAACACGCTGCTCGGGCAGGAATGCCGCGCGCTCTGGGGCAGGCAGACGCTGCCGGACACGCTGTGCGGCCTCGCGTTTGAACTTTCTCCCCTCTCCTTCTATCAGGTGAACCGCGACCAGGCGGAGCACCTATACGCGTGTGCACTCGAATATGCCGGCCTGCACGGCAGCGAACTCGTCGTCGACCTTTACTGCGGTGCGGGAACGATCACGCTCATGCTCGCGCAAAAGGCCGGCCGCGCTATCGGAGTGGAAATCGTGCCCGACGCAGTCGAAAACGCGCGCCGCAGCGCCGAGCGAAACGGCGTTGCAAACGCAGAATTTCTTTGTGCCGACGCTGGAGAGGCCGCCGCACGCCTGAACGCGCAGGGGCTCAAGCCCGACGTCGTCTGCGTCGACCCGCCGCGGCGCGGTCTGGACGCCGCCACTATCGAAGCGATCGCCGCAATGGCGCCCGCGCGCGTGGTCTACGTCTCGTGCGACCCGGGTACGCTTGCGCGCGACGCCGCGCTTCTTCGTGAAAAAGGGTATGAAGCCCGCCGCCTCACCTGCGTCGACATGTTCCCGCGCACTGCGCATGTGGAGGCGGTTTGTCTGCTGTCGCGTACACAGCCTTGAATGATAAGGGTTTTCTAACTTGTCAACACAACTCTGCCATGTTCGGGGATAAGTTGGCAGAATGACCATGGCAACGATTGCATTGACAGGATTGTGAGCGGACACCAAAACAGAGGTATTTCATTATGAGAGAGATCGTGGAAGAAACTACGAAAAATCTTACTTCAATTTCTCCTGATTGGGAGAAAGTCAGATTGTCCTTTTCACACGAAGACTTTTCTCAGGAAGAATTGGCATATATGGCATACGAGTCTGCAAGTTGGTGTTCTTATGCGTTTCGTGATGCGCAGGCTCCCCTGGTGAAAGAGGCAAGCATAGATAGCATGCACAGCGGTCACCTTCTCGACTGTCTTCAGTTTCTTCTTGAAAAAGGACTTAACCCCAATGCAACTGTCAATGGCGATGACAACGTTCTGTGGGAATTAGTGTGGGTTGATGCACCAAATTTAGCAGCATAAGCATTGAGAATGCTTTTGGAAAATGGCGGAGACCCCAACTTGCGGCTGCCCAGTGACCCCGAAACCCTATTTGAATATGTAGCCTTTATGGTCTCCTTTGATGAACATAGTCCTGCATTTTTTCATATTGTGCAATTTTGGCTTGTCCTTATGGCCTATGGAGGATGTTTGCGAGACGGAACTATACCACCGAAAATGCTTAATGGTAATTCTGTTGATATTTTTAAGGACTTTGAAAAATACGATTATTGCATCGAACCGTTCCCTCAAGGCCCTGAGAATATGGGATGTTGGATCATGCATATCTATGAAATTGCGACGAAAACAGAGGTTGCAAGATATTGATCATATACTTCGGCCGCTCAAACGCTGACAGCAGATACGTTTTAAAAAAGCCGCTGCACATCCTGTCGCCTTGATGACAGGATGTGCAGCGGCTTTTATAACAAAATGGCTGAAAGCGCATTGTACGCAGGCGCAAATCAATGGCGCCATACAATGGCAGAAATCGCACAGCAAGGGAGCTCCCACGCGGAGCCTGCTGATCGAACCGCCCTGCGCGGAAATATTTTCAGTAAATCAGCGTATCGCGTTTCATCCTTTCCTCATCCAAAACGCCGCGCATATAGCCTAAAAAAGAATCATACCCCAGCGTCCACCGGTATACGCCTTTTGCGATCTCCCGCAAATTCCAGGACTGTATCTTTTCCCGGCGAACGGAGACCGATTTTCTCTGCAATTGCTGCCAGTCGCCCTTTCCATACGCAATGGACCTGGCAAGCACTTCATCCACAACGGCAGGTATGGTATTGGAGTCGATCACTTCAAACTGCTCCTTTACCGTTTTGAACTGCATCGCATCCTCCTCGTCTAAAAGGCTGCTGATCACCCTTATGCAGCTGTCATCACGGATGAGTTCCTCATTCATGGACTGTGTGCTAAGCTCCGGAGTGATGGCAATGCCTTGGTCGAAGTAGCCTTCAAGCACTCTGCAAGAGCTTTCCAGAGAAGGGTTCTTTTTCAGCATGGAGTCATCCTGCATGGAAAAGCTCCATATTTCTGCGTGCTGAAAGGCGCCATGCCGATTGACCCTGCCCGCCGCCTGTATGAGAGAAAGCAGCGATGACAGCTCCCTGAAGCCTGTGCGGAATGAAAAATCAACTCCGGCTTCAACGCATGAAGTTGCCACAAGCGTCCATTCCGTATCGTCTCGATCTGTTAATCTTCCCTTAACGCGTTTGATCGTGGCTTCTCTGTCCTCGGGCGTCAGTGCTGTGGATAAATGTTCTACCTTATCCCCGCCATATATGTTGCACAAATCTTGCGCGATCACCGCCGCGCTCTGCACGGTATTCATAATGATCAGGCGCGGCCCCGGAAAACGCTGCACCCATGTTGTCAGCCCGCCGCGGCTCATCGGCCCGATCCGGTGCCGAAATGCAATTCTGCCGCGCTCATACTGCATCAGCCGCAGGCGCAGAGGGGCGTCTACCAGTTCCGCTACATTGGGCTGAGGCATCTTGATTTTTTGCAGGGAACTGAGCTGCCAGAACCGCACCAGTGAGCCGGAGGCCAATATCCAGCAGCAATTCCACTCTTCTGCCAGCACATTCATCCACCGCCATGCGAGCGGCAATAATTTGATTGGGAGCGCATTGTGGGATTCGTCCACAAAAATCATGCTGCCGGGCAATTCGTGCAGCCGCCGCAGAGCAGCCGGGCGGTTTGAAGCAAGCGTTTCAAAAAAGGCGACAGCCGTCGTCACAATGATCGGCGCGCGCCACAAGGCCGTGAGGTATCGTGTAGCCTTATCCTGAAAATCCGCCCTGCAGTGCAATTCCGCAACCACTGCCTCCGGATCCTCCCCCGGCAGTACCAGCGCCTTCCGGTAAACATCGACTGATTGCTGGATGATGCTGGTATATGGCAAAATAACGAAGATCCGCCTCGCCTTTCTGGCGTCTGCCTGTTTCAGCAAGTGCGCCATCACAGCGGTCGTTTTGCCCGAACCCACCGGACTGCTGCAGGCGATGAAATTGCCTGATATGTCTGCATCCCGGCAGGCTGCATGCATCGCGCGGCGAAGCTGGCTGCGCTCGTCGCTGCTGCCGAGCGTTGACACATATTGCTCCAGCGCCGCGAGACGCTCGGCAGCGCGCAGCAGCGGCATTTCGTCGTTTTCCGGCGCCTGGCCGTAAAAAACTGCCGTATCTGTGTGGTCAGCGTCCGCCAGGCACGAAAGCAGCATACGGAAGAAAACAGGCTGATCCCCAATATAGGGCAATTCCAATTTCCGGCTATCCGTATGGAACGCTTTTTTATGCCGGCCGATCAGCTCTTCCAGCATTAGATCAACGCGCTCTCTTACCTGCGGGTGTTCATCGCGAAAGAAAGCTTCCCCCCGTGCTTCTTCCTTTCTCATATCGGGAAGCCCTCTGTGGTGCGCATACACAGCCAGGGCGGAGTACAGGCTGTCACTTGCTGTCAGCGCCGCGCTTCCCGCATCCACGTGGTTGACAGGCAAATGCCGGTTTTTTTCCGACGGTTCATGAAGGACCGCCTGATTCTCATCATCCAGCTTCCCCAGATCATGCCAGACAGCGCTGCACTGTGCGATGTCTTTCAGCAGACCGCGGCATTTGGGGGCGTACCGCTCCACTTCGCCCGCATATGCTGCGCAGCGCCGAAGCACGCCTTTCACATGATCCGCGTAGGTTTGCTGCGGGTGCTCTTCCTTCGCGCTGTGCGCAAGATATTCCATCACAGATTGGCCAAATCAATGCAGCTTTCCACCCGGGAACGAAGTTCTTCAGGCAGCGCCGTCTTATCCTGATAGTCGCTCCACATGGTGGACGGCTCGTTCTGATCGCCGAGCTTTTCAGGGGTCAGCGCCTCAAACAGCAGGTATTCCGGGCAGCTCCCCAGCATATTTTTGTGTTCAATATACCAGGCGTGCCGGATCCGGACATCGGGGCGAATCGCAGAACGGTTCATCTCATAAGCATGCGGGATCAGGAGTTTGAGCAGCTCGATATCATCCGCTGTACATCCGCTCTTGCACGCATAGTTTGGATTGACAAAGAACGGCATGCAGTATACGCCATGCTCCACGATGCGGTAGGCAAGCGGCGCCATGCCCGCATTCTTTCCTTCCTGAACGCCCGGCTTGTTCGTATTGGTCTGGCGGATAATATCGATCGGCGCAAGGGATACCCCCATTCCAAACTGCACAGCGCCAGTTTTGATAAAGCCCTTGTCGCCGCCATCCTCAAGGAACGTATTGCCAAAGACGCGCGCATCCCAGTACTTGCGCACAAACTCGCTTTCCAAAAACTTTTCCGGGTCTTTCCCCATTTCTGCCGTAATGGCCTTCCGGTCGCGTCCACGATGCTCCAGAATGCGATACCGCTCCTCATTTTGAACGAACTTTTCCGGCAGCGCTTTGAAAAACGGCGCGTCATGATCGTCCAGCAGGTCCCTCAGTTTGCGTTTGAACGAAACCGGAGAAATTTCTCCCCGGCCATTCGGCCGCTGACGCGGGTCGCTTTCTCTGTCCGGGTCTCCGTTGGGGTTGGAATTGACCGCTTCGATCACTAAAAGGCCGGTCGCGCGCTTGATTTCATTACTCATGATCCTGATCCTCCTCCGTTGTGTTGCAAGTATCATCCGTTTTTTCTTTCTTCGGGAATGCCGCAAGATAGCCGATGAACAGCTGCGCTTTTTCTTCATCATTCAACCTTGTCTGCGGCGTCCAATGCGCATGAAGATTTGCCGCGATCGTCTCACACAGCGAATACAGCCATCCGGCGCGCCAGCTTTCCTTGCCCGGCTCCTTTACACCTTTGCTTCGATAGCTTTTTGCCCATGTATAATACGGCATGATCCGCTGACTCAGAAGGTTCAGCGTACGTATCGGGGCTTCAGCCGCAGCTTGGAACAAGCTGGCTCCTGCTAATTGCGGAGGAATATCTCCGCCGCGCATAACATTACAATACAAAGCATGGAGTTCATCTGACGCCTTAAGAAGCTGTCCGTAAAGATAGGGTAAATTCTCCATATAAATGTCCTTTCTTATGCCTTGCCGATAGAGCAGCAGACCTATCAATGCCAGCATATCCTTGATTTTATCCCATATCAAGTGATGCACATCGCGGTTCACAAGCCTGTGTCCAAGAAACGCTCCGACCTCCATCGCTTTTTCAGATAAGATGTGCAGGTCGGAAGACGCCGGCAAGTCGCGTTCCATCAGCAATTCCATTCCGTGGTACTTGGGAACAGGCTTGAATTTATCAGTAGCCACCTCTCCGTTTTGTTTCCAAAAGCGATTCAGGATATCCGCCGTATCCAAAGGGAACGGCACTGCCGGAGAGCCGAACGGAAACAAAGGTAAATTTTCAGAGCATCCGATCGTCCATGCCTCGCTGCAGCGTTCCAGTTCAAACGGATCCGTCTGACGGGTGTAGACCACCTTCGTTCGGGCTTTGTCGATCTTCCGAAGAATGAACAACTGGATCCTGTCCGCATGGGAGTCGGTTCCAGTCTCCCTACTCTGCTTTAACTCAGATAAAAACTGCTTTGCCTGTTCCTCAAATGCTTTATCCCGTTTCTCCGGACGCTTAAACATTCTTGTGAACGAAACCTTTGCCTGCGGCTGCGGCAGCTGTGACGGATACGCAAACAGAATTTCATTTCTGTCGGTACTGATCCAGGTGATATTCTTTCGCTGAGCGCTGCCCAGCCAGTTCAATGCGGCCTGAAGCTTTTTTCGCATCTGCGGAGAGATCGGATAACTCGCATTTTCAATCCGCGTATACCTTGCCTGGCATCGCTGCTCCTTAAACATGGTACGCAGCTTGACATCAAATCCGCCCGCAAGCTTCACCTCCGGCATAGGCTCTTCAATCGGCACGAACGGAATGCCGAACGCGTCTATGGAGGTTGACCCGGCAGTTTCTCCGGATAAATCCGCCCGCAGCAGCGCTTCGTTCAGTTCTTCAGTAAATTTTGTACTGATCGCCGGCGTACCCATATCAATCAAAGAAGACGATTCCAAAGCAACAGAAAGAGAACCGTAATCATCTGCAGCATTCCGATCCGCTTTCCCGAAATAGAACAGAATGCCAAGCGCCAACGATATGTTTTCTCTGTTGTTGAGCATCTCAAACGCCGCAGCCCGCAGCGCTTCATGAAGAACTGCCGGGTCCGAGAAAAACGCACTCTCTTCCATCAGGCTCTTTAACGGGAGATAATCTGGAATCAGGCGCATCAGCTCGCCCGGCGTGCTTTCCATCGAAATTTTGTATTTGGACTGAAATTTGCGCCCCCAGTTATTTTCGCAGCACCACCCCTGGATGACCTGGATCTTATCAGCGTTCAAATCCTCCGGCCGGAGCTTTTCCAGTTCTTTCTTTACGGCATCATCTGTAACTCTGTAAAGCGCAGCGAGATTCATGCACGGATATGTGCCCTGATTTGTTCCGAACTTGCGCAGATGTGTACCCAACTCCTGTTCCACCTCAGAAAGATGAGTCACTTTCCCTTTTGAGAGCACAATGCGAATACACGGCGCATTGGCTCTGATATTGGGGATCGGTTTGTACTTCCTGTGCCAGCTCTGCGCCTGTACACCGGCATGATCGATCGCCTTCGACAACGCATACAGTTCATTGATCATCGGCAGTCACCTCTTTCGGGGTAGGCAAGAACGCCTTTATGGATACAAAGATCCGTATCATAAACTGCCTGAAACGCAGAGCGATAGCCGTTTTGAAATACGCCGCGGAGCATGGACGGAATATGGATATCCGCAAGTTCCTCGCAGACCTGCGTTGTTTTTCGAATCGGCCCGAAGTAGGAGGGCGTGAATTCACTCCATCCCAGGGAAAGCGTTGCATACGACTGTCCACGCTCCAAACGGCGGTTGAAAATCGCCTGATAGGCATGACCGGGCGAGGTCGTTTTCCGATCCCACGAAAGCGCGTTTTGGGGCATCGTGCCTTTCTCCGGATTGGGGATCACATCCGCGTAGAGGCGATAGCAGACGTCTACCAACACAGTTGCAAACAGCTGATAGTTGTTTCCATTCCTGATCGCAGTGGCGCTTCGCAGCGGACCGCCATAGTTTGTCACATAGGAGTGATACTGCGGCACGCTGCACAGCTCCACTTTTCTTGGAATCACGAGAACTGCCGGGCCCCAAAGCACACTTTCAAAGAGCCCGCGAACCGCGGAATATGTCGGCGCAGGATAGCTGCAGGGAGAATCTCCGCTGTCCGGCCTTGTCCACATTGCTGTACTCCCTGCGATCTCCATTGCGACCTGGTATATCTTGTTATTCAAACATTATCAACCCCTTGCTATTTTCATCTCGCTGTCATGATAAACAAACGCTCTCACGCATGTAAGGTCATTTGCGCAGTTTTTCCTTTCCCCCGCAGCAAGCAAATCCGGTGTTCACAGCTGCACGCTCTTTCATCAAATCCTGCATCCGGTCGCGGACAGTACCCGGCAGATCAGCACGCTGCACCTGAACATTTTTCTTTCCGCCCCTCTTGTTTCTATTTTACACAAAATGGAAAATATAATCAACCGGCATATTATAAATATTGTCTATATAAAATCTCACAGACAGCACAGATCTAACTGTGGGCGTATGGAGAAAAGCGAACAAACAGATTGCCCTTTACCATGGATGTGAATACCGCCCTTATCCAAGCGATATGATTGGATATGCAGCATAACCTGATTCTGCCAGCGCTGAAATCATTTCAGGCGAATGGCTTCGTCTGAATTTTTTCACCGCAGGGCCGTGCCGCAAGCAATGTGATACGGCCCTGTTTCAATTACTGTCTGTAAAATTTTCCATAATCCTATTGACACAGTAGGATTTTACATGTATAATCCCAATATACCAACTAATTTAATTGGTTTATCAGGAGGCACCTTTTATGACGCTGCGTTTTGTGTCGCTGCTGCGATGTAATTTCCGTTTCGGACGAATGCCCTGTGCGCAGTCGGGGATAACCCGGCACGGCATTCCGGCAGACAAATAAAACGAAACGGAGAGATATTCCATGGCTGAAAAACAGTATCGGTTTGAAACCCTGCAGCTGCATGTCGGGCAGGAAACGCCCGACCCCGCGACTGATGCGCGGGCAGTTCCCATTTACGCGACGACCTCCTACGTCTTCCGCGACTGCGCACAGGCGGCGGGCCGCTTCGGTTTGACGCAGGGCGGCAATATCTATACCCGCCTGATGAACCCGACCTCCGATGTGTTCGAGCGGCGCATCGCAGCGCTGGAAGGCGGCGCCGGCGCGCTTGCAACTGCTTCCGGCTCCGCTGCCATCACCTACGCGGTACAGAACATTGCCCGCGCAGGCGATCACATCGTATCCGCATCCAATCTGTACGGTGGCACACACAACCTGTTTGCCAACACGCTGCGCGAACAGGGTCTGTCTGTCACCTTCGTCGATCCGTCGAACCCCGAGAATTTTGAGTCCGCGATTGGGGAAAACACGAAGCTGCTGTACGCCGAAACGCTCGGCAACCCCAATTCCGACGTGATCGACCTTGACGCTATCGCGTCCATCGCCCATCGTCACGGCCTGCCCCTGATCGTGGACAACACGTTTGCCACGCCCTATCTTCTGCGCCCCATTGCGCATGGCGCCGACGTCGTCGTCCACTCGGCGACGAAATTCATCGGCGGACACGGAACGGTCATGGGCGGGGTTGTTGTGGACGCCGGACGCTTTGACTGGGCGCAGAACGATAAATTCCCCGGTCTGTCCCAGCCGAACCCCTCCTATCACGGCGTGGTATTTACTCAGGCGTGCGGAAACACCGCCTATATCACGAAGCTGCGCACGACACTGATGCGCGACCAGGGCGCAACGATCTCGCCGTTTAATTCCTTTCTTCTGCTGCAGGGGCTTGAAACACTTTCGCTGCGCGTCGAGCGCCATGTCGAAAATGCGCTGAAGGTCGTGGATTTTCTGAAATCCCATCCCCAGGTCGAACGCGTCAACCACCCCTCTCTCGCCACAGGCAGGGCAAAGGAACTCTACGACACATACTTTCCGCACGGCGCGGCGCCGATTTTCACCTTTGAAATCCGCGGGGATTGCGAAACGGCGAAGCGATTCACGGAAAGTCTGGAGCTTTTCAGTCTTCTGGCCAATGTGGCGGACGTCAAATCCCTCGTCATTCATCCCGCATCCACTACGCATTCCCAGCTTTCGGAGCAGGAGCTGCTCAGCGCCGGCATCCGACCGAACACCGTCCGCCTGTCCATTGGTACGGAACATATTGACGATATTCTCGCCGACCTGGCACACGGCTTTGCCGCCGTAGGTCAGAATGAGGCCCGTTTTTGAAAAGGAGTTTTTCTGATGTCAAACATCTATACGTCCGTCGATCAGCTGATCGGCAAAACACCGCTACTGGAGCTTCGGCATATTGAAAAGGAGCTTGCCCTTCCGGCACGGATCCTTGCAAAACTCGAATACCTGAATCCCGCCGGCTCTGTAAAAGACCGCATCGCCAAAGCGATGATCGATGACGCCGAGGAAAAAGGCCTCCTCGGTGAGGGCTCCGTCATCATCGAGCCGACCTCCGGCAACACCGGCATCGGCCTGGCATCCGTCGCCGCAGCACGCGGCTACCGCCTTGTGATTGTCATGCCGGAGACGATGTCTGTTGAACGCAGGCAGCTCATGCGTGCATACGGTGTCGAGCTCGTCCTTACCGAAGGCGCGAAGGGCATGAAAGGCGCGATCGCCAAAGCGGAAGAGCTCGCACGCAATACGCCCAACAGCTTCATCCCGGGGCAGTTCACAAACCCCGCGAACCCTGCCGCGCACCGCGCTTCCACCGGTCCGGAAATCTGGTCGGACACGGATGGAGCCGTCGACTTCTTTGTCGCCGGCGTTGGCACCGGCGGCACAATCACCGGCGTTGGCGAGTATCTGAAGGCTCGCAAGCCTGCTGTCAAAATTGTCGCAGTGGAGCCCGCCGCTTCCCCGGTGCTGTCCGCCGGCACATCCGGCAGCCATAAAATTCAGGGCATCGGAGCAGGCTTTGTGCCCGAAGTGCTGAATACCGCGATCTATGACGAAATTATCACGGTTTCAAACGAAGACGCCTTTGCGGCCGGCCGTCATGTCGGCCGCGCAGAGGGAGTGCTTGTAGGCATCTCATCCGGCGCCGCGGTATGGGCGGGTATTGAACTGGCCAAGCGCCCTGAAAACGCCGGAAAGACCATCGTCATCCTGCTGCCCGATACCGGTGACCGCTATCTTTCCACACCGCTGTTTCAGGCCGATTAGCAATGAAAAAAAGGAACGCGGACCGTCTGCGGACGGTCCGCATTTTTGTAAGCGCAAAAGAACGGGCGGGAAAGTTCCCGCCCGTTCCAATCCGTTTATTTGGTTGATCTTATTTGCCGAAATAGCGCTTCAGCAGACCCTGGAAGCCGCAGCCATGTCTTGCCTCGTCCTTTGCCATTTCATGAACCGTGTCATGGATCGCATCGAGGTTCAGCTTCTTAGCAAGCGCCGCAAGCTCTTTCTTGCCGGCGGTAGCGCCGTTCTCAGCTTCCACACGCAGCTGAAGGTTCTTCTTCGTGTCAGGGAAAACAACCTCGCCGAGGA
>CAKTWY010000072.1 GCA_934630445.1 uncultured Eubacteriales bacterium | reverse complement strand
GGGTAAAACGGGTCCGCCCAGCCCATGAGCGTGACCTTCCCCTCCATCGACGCGAAGCCGTCGCCCACATCGGCCTTCGTCACCTTGGAAAAAAGCCCGCCTTCCACCCCGTCATACCGGTTTGAAAGCCTGAACGCCTTCATATGCGCGCCTTACTGCAGCGCGATCGCGTCGATCTCGATCAGCGCATCCTTCGGCAGGCGCGACACCTCGACGACCACGCGCGCGGGCGGCTCGCTGGAAAAGAACGAAGCATACACCTCGTTGATGACGGAGAACTGTGCCATATCGCGGATATAGAGGCAGCACTTGAGGATCTTCCCCGCGCAGGAGCCGCCCGCTTCTACGATGGCCATGACATTTTTCATCGACTGCGCGGTCTGCGCGCGGATATCCGCAGGCATCGCGCCGCTTTCCGGGTCCAGCGGAAGCTGGCCGGACACGAAGAGAATACCGCCGCCTCCTGCGGCCTGCGAATACGGGCCGATGGCGGCGGGCGCCTTCGGCGTGCTGACGGTTTGCTTATCCATTTGATGCACACTCCTTTGATCTGAATTGCAGGACAGTGGAAATAAACCTTTCTATGTATGATTATAGATAGCGACATTCCGCTTGTCAATTACTAACGTTAAAATATTTCATTATACGGACAGATAAAATGAACATATTCACATAATAATTCAAGGAGCACACAGTTATATTTGAAGTATTTGATTAAAAAAGAAAATATAAATAAAATATTTTTTAGTATGCAGGCGGAGCGGTTGACAGGTGATATAAACCGTGTTTTAATAAAAACATATGGGCTGCCGCGTACCCCAATCAGGGCGGAACAGAGACGGGCGTGTCCTGCGCTGTGTGGAGGAGCGCGGTGGTATTTTTGCCTTTGCATGCGACCGGTTGGAAAGGAGCAATATGTCAAACCAGATTGAACGGCAGCTGAGCGCGGCCGACAGGATGATTCTTCATTCGTACAGTGTTTTTCTCGAGGGGCTTTCAGACTATCTTGGCAGCGGCTACGAACTGGTGCTTCATTCACTGGAAGATCTGGAGCACTCTGTCGTCAAGATCATCAACGGCCACCATACGGGGCGGCGCGCCGGCGCGCCGATTACAGACCTTGCGCTCGAGATGCTGGAAAAGATCAGCGCCGACGGCGGGGCTGACCACGTCACGTATTTCGGAACGAATAAAAAAGGCGAGCCGATCAAATCCTCCACGGTTGCGATCCGCGGGGAGGGTGGGCGCATCATCGGCCTCATGTGCATGAATTTATACCTCAATATGCCGCTGTCGTCGTTCATCGGCGAGCTGTTCGCACCGGCGGCGGAACTGTCCGCTGCGGAAAATTTTGCGGATAATGTCGGCGAGGTGATCGAAAACGCCGTTTCGCAGGTGCGCGCCGAGATTGCTGCTGACAGCGCCATCGCCGCGAATCTGAAAAACAAGCAGATTGTGAGCCGCCTGAAAGAGCGCGGTATTTTTAAGCTGAAGGATGCGGTCGTGATTGTCGCAGATCTTCTCGGCATATCCAAGAACACGGTATACCTCCATCTGCGCAACAGCGAAAAGGAATAAACCGGTGAATCGTGTTTTCCGCTCAGGGCCCTGGCCGGGTGCGGCGCCTTTTGGATAAAAGTGAAAAGCCTGCGCCGAACAGCATGTTCGGCGCAGGCTTTTTTCAATTGCAGCTGTTTGATACGAAAGCAGACGAAGCTCTTCCCACCGGCCGGAAGTCCGCCGCCGGCTATGCGCGGCAGTCCGTTCAGATGCTTCAGCGTATAAACTGCCGGTTCAGGTCCGCGACGAGCCGGTCCGAGGCCTCCCACACGTCCTTCGCGCCGGTGAGATACCCCGCACTGACGCGTTTGAGCTCTTCCAGCGTGACGGCGTGCCGTCCGCGCTGCTCGGAGAGCTGCGCCGCGTTTATGATCGCGATCGTATCCGAACCGGTATCCGCGTTCAAAAACGGCTGATTCCCCGTCTGGATGGCGCGGGCGAAGTTGATAAATTCACAGCGGAACGAATACTCCTCGCTCTCTACCGCGTCGACCGGGAAGAGGCGCTCGCCCAGCGTGCGGCTGCGCAGCCGGATGAAGACCGCTCCATTCTCGCCGGGCACGGTCGTCAGCGTGCCGAGCGTGCCCTGCACCTCGAAGTAGCCGTCCACATCGCTCGAGCGCTCGCCGTAGTGCTGCCACGTCCACGTCGCTTCAACGGAAACGTCGATCCACGCGTCCGTCTTCGGATCGCGGAAGAGCACCTTGAAGTGCGCGTCGTCGTCGATATTGACGTTCTGCATGCGCCCTTCGACGACGCGCGTCTTCTCCCGGCACACCACGCCCATCGAACGCACCTCGACCGGCGTTTTGTCAAAGCCGATGAGCGACCAGGCGTTCGTCACAGCGTGCGAGCCGTAGTCGAGGATTGCCCCGCCGCCGCCCTCAAGCACGGAATAGAACCACTGTGCCCGGTGCGAGGAGGGCGTTCCGCGCGCGATGCGCACGCTTTCGATATCGCCGATGTGCCCGCCGTCGATGAGCGCCTTCGCCACCAGGAAGCGGGGGATAAACAGGTTGTCGTCGTTGAGCTGATATACGCCCGCCGCGCTCTGGGCCGCATGTGCCACGCGCGTCGCCTCGAGCCATGTGCGCGCCATCGGCTTTTCCGACATGGCGCACACCCCGTGTTCGAGCGCGAGATGGGCGTAATAGGCGTGGTAGCGCAGCGACGTGCAGATGTCCACCGCGTCGACCAGGGAGAACAGCTCCTCCGCGTCGCGGCACAGGCGAATGCTCTCCGGCGCGATCACGCGGCCGTATTTTTTCGCCTCCTCGATATACACATCGCGCGCGTGCGCCATGGCGCCGGCGTCCACATCGTACATGGCCGTCACGACGAAGTCCTCGATCTGCGCGTGCTGCGGCAGGTGGCCGCCGCAGCAGATGTTTCCGGTGCCGATCATACCCAAACGAATCTGCTTTTTCATACGCTTTCCCCTCCTCGAGCGGGCCTTTATGGCCCTTGGTAAGCACTATTATAGGGCGCGTCGGGGCGGCCTGTAAAGGCATTTCCGCAAAAACGCAACAAGAAGTCGGATATCGACATGCCCGCATGTCGCAAAAAGACATGCCTGCCGCGTGCCCCGGACGCGGAGGGCGCGCCGTGCCGCCTGCGGAAAAGTGCCGAATTTTGTCTGTTTCTTTTGGAAAAATCACGTATTTACAAAGAAATGACGCTTTGCTATACTGTTAGACGGCTGGAAAATACTCTGTAGTTCCGCCGCAATATGGAAAAGGGTGTGTCCGTATGAAAAAACGTCTTTTCGCAGTGCTCCTGGCAGCCGCGCTGCTGCTCTCCGCTTTTCCGGCACAGGCGCTTGCCGCCGGTCTGGCCTACGGCAATGTGCCGATTTATACCGGGTATGCAGATATCGACTATATGGCCGATGAAATATTGAAGGGGATTCCCACCGCAGGGAAAAGCGATACGGAAAAGATTCGCGCCGTCTACGATTGGATCGTTAAAAACTGCAGCCGGTATGACTGGAACGGCACGTACTATTTCGATACCGAGGTCGTGCTTGCCCAGGCGCAGGGCGCTTATGGGGAAAAGCTCTCCGCCGCGCTGGAAAGCGGCGGCATTGTCCTCCGGCAGGACCTCGCACCGGAAACGCAGTACGATCCGCGTTACGGCATGTATGTCACGGCTTATGATTCGAACATGTACATCTGCAGCTTTGCCTATGACATGATGCTCACCCGCACCGGTACGTGCGCGCATTTCGCGGCGTTGTTGAGCGTGCTTCTCGGCCATTTGGGATATGACTGCCGGCTGATCGACGGCGATTTTATCAACCGCGACGGCTCAAAGGTGGAGCACAAATGGAATTACGTCCTCGTGAACGGCCGATATTACTGGCTCGACCCGCGCATGGATCATTCCGCCTATGCGAGCACGGGCAAGATCAACTACCAGTACTTCATGAAGACGGACACAAAAGAATGGGAAAGCCGGCACGAATGGGATCACACCTATTCCAACTGGCTCGCCTCCAACGCCGCGCAGATCGCCGAGCGGTATACCGCCGCGTCTGCCGTCGCAGCGGACGGGCCGTGGGGCCGCTGCTCAGACTGGGCGCGCGATTATATGCAGCGCGCCGGGGATGCCGGCCTCGTTCCTGACAGACTGTCCGGTACAGACCTGACCGCGACCATCACACGCGCGGAGTTTGCCTCGGTTGCGCTCGGCCTCTACCAGGCGCTGACCGGCGAGGAGGCCGGCGCCTATACGGGCGAAACGCCGTTTTCCGATACGGCAGACGTGGATGTGCTGCGCGCCTACAGCCTCGGCATCGTCGGCGGCGTGGGCGGCGGCCGGTTCGCTCCGGAGGAGAATCTCACGCGCGAGCAGGCCGTTACAATGCTCGGCCGTGTGTATGAGCTGGCTGAAACGGGCGCCGTCGGCACGGGCGCAGCGCTCGATCACGGCGCGGCGCAGGCGTTTGCCGACGACGGGATGATCTCCGCCTACGCGAGAGATTACATCTACTTCTTTGTCGGCTGCGGTGTGATCGACGGCGTGGGCGGCAATTGCTTTGAGCCGGCCGGCGCAATGACGCGCGAGCAGGCGCTGAAGGTAGCGCTGCTCGCAGCCGACAGCCTGTGAACCGGCAGGAAATATAAAAGAAGGGGCGCGCCGCTCTCAGCGGCGCGCCCCCTTTTGGATATCCGGTTATTTTTTTAAGTTGAACCACGCCTTCAGGCCGGGATACTGCGCCACGTCGCCGAGCTCTTCCTCAATGCGGATGAGCTGGTTGTACTTCGCCACGCGGTCGGTGCGGCTGGGCGCGCCGGTCTTGATCTGCCCGGCGTTGAGCGCAACGGCGATATCGGCGATGGTCGTGTCCTCCGTCTCGCCCGAGCGGTGGGAAACGACCGCCGTGTAGCCCGCGCGGTTGGCCATCTGGATGGCGTCGAGCGTCTCGGTGAGCGAGCCGATCTGGTTGAGCTTGATGAGGATGGAGTTGGCAACACCCAGCTCAATGCCCTTGGCGAGGCGGCTGACATTGGTGACGAACAGGTCGTCGCCCACGAGCTGGATCTTGTCGCCCAGCGCGTCGGTGAGCATCTTCCAGCCTTCCCAGTCCTCTTCCGCCATGCCGTCTTCGATGGAGATGATCGGGTACTTCTCGACAAACGTCTTCCACATCTTGACCATCTGCTGGCGTGTCATCTTCTTCTTCGCCTTGGGCAGGAAGTAGTAGCCGCCCTCTTCATCGACATACCATTCGGAGACCGCCGGATCCATCGCGATCATAAAGTCCTTGCTGGGAACATAGCCCGCAGCCTCGATCGCCTCGACGATGACCTTAAGCGCGTCCTCGTCCTTCTTCAGGTTCGGGGCAAAGCCGCCCTCGTCGCCGACGGAGGTCGCAAGGCCCATGCCGCCGAGGACCTTCTTCAGGTTGTGGAACACTTCCGCGCACATGCGCAGCGCTTCCGTCCAGGACGGAGCGCCGACGGGCATGACCATGAACTCCTGGATGTCGACGTTGTTCGTCGCGTGCGCGCCGCCGTTTAAGATGTTCATCATCGGCACGGGAAGGGTCTTCGCGTTGACGCCGCCGATATAGCTGTAAAGGGGCAGGCCGAGCGCCTCAGCGGCGGCCTTCGCGCAGGCGAGGCTCACGCCGAGAATGGCATTCGCGCCAAGGCGCGTCTTGTTCGCCGTGCCGTCCAGGGCGATCATCACACGGTCGATCTCGGTCTGGTCGAGCGCGTTCATGCCGATGATCTCATCGGCGATCTCACCGTTCACAGCGTCGACAGCTTTGGTCACGCCCTTGCCGAGGTAACGGCTCTTGTCGCCGTCACGCAGCTCGCACGCTTCAAAAATGCCCGTGGACGCGCCGGAGGGAACCGCCGCGCGGCCGACATACGTCTCGGCGCCGTCGTCGACATAAACTTCGACTTCGACAGTGGGGTTGCCGCGGCTGTCGAGGATCTCGCGGCCGAGCACGTCGACGATTTCAATAAAACGCTTCATAAATACTCTCCTTCTGTCTGACTTGGTGTCAGCCCCGCACGAAAGCGGGCGTGCCGGGCATCGTTTCTATTCTTGCCGTTTTTCGCAAAAATTACTTCTCGATCAGCGATTCGCCGTCCATTTCTTCCGGCTTCTGGATGCCCATGATGTCGAGCATCGTCGGCGCGATGTCGGAGAGCTTTCCGTCTCTGAGGCGGACGTTCGCGCCCGCCACCACAAAGGGAACGGGGTTCGTCGTGTGCGCCGTAAAGGGGGAGACGTGATCGGCCTCGAGCATCTGATCGGCGTTGCCGTGGTCGGCGGTGAGCATGGAGATGCCGCCCATTTCGTTCACAGCGTCCACGACGCGCCCGACGCATTCGTCGACCGTCTCGACGGCCTTGACGGCGGCGGAGAATACGCCCGTGTGGCCGACCATGTCGCAGTTGGCAAAGTTCAGGATGATGACGTCGAATTTGCCGCTTTTGATCTCCTTGATAACGGCGTCCGTCACCTCGTACGCGCTCATTTCCGGCTTCTGGTCGTAGGTCGCGACCTTGGGCGACGGGATGAGGATGCGGCTCTCGCCCTCGTAAGTGCGCTCTACGCCGCCGTTGAAGAAGAAGGTGACATGCGCGTATTTTTCCGTCTCCGCGATGCGCAGCTGCGTCAGGCCGAGTTTGGAGATATATTCGCCGAAGGTATTGACGAGCGACTGCGGGCGGAAGGCGATCTCCACGTTCGGCATGGTCGCGTCATATTGCGTCATGCAGACGTAACGCACCGGGAAAAAGCCCTTTTTGCGCTCAAAGCCGTCAAACGCCGGGTCGACGAACGTGCGTGTGATCTCACGCGCGCGGTCGGGGCGGAAGTTGAAGAAGATGATCGAATCGTTCGCACCGATGGTCGCATCCGTGCAGACGATCGGCTCGATAAATTCGTCGGTCACACCGGCGGCGTACGATTCCTCGATCGCAGCGACAGGGTCCTCGGCGTGCGTTCCCTCGCCCAGAACGAGCGCGTCGTATGCGCGCACAAGGCGCTCCCAGCGCTTGTCGCGGTCCATCGCATAATAGCGCCCGATCACGGTCGCGACCGTGCCGACGCCGAGCTCTTTGCATTTTTCCACGCATTCGGCGACAAAATCGCGCCCCGAGGTCGGCGGAACGTCGCGCCCGTCCATAAAGCAGTGGATGTACACGCGCTCCAGACCCTTTCGCTTTGCCAGCTCCAGCAGCGCCCATACGTGTGTATTGTGGCTGTGTACGCCGCCGTTTGACATCAGGCCCATCAGATGCAGCGCCGTGCCGTTTTTCAGGCAGTTGTCGATCGCGCCGACCAGCGCCGGATTTTCAAAAAAGTCGCCGTCCTGAATGGACTTGGAGATGCGCGTCAGCTCCTGATAGACGATGCGGCCCGCGCCCATGTTGGTGTGGCCGACCTCGCTGTTGCCCATCTGCCCTTCCGGCAGGCCCACGGCCAGGCCGGAGCAGGCGAGCTTTGCGCTCGGGCATTTTTCGAAGATCGCGGACAGATTCGGCGTGTTTGCCGCCTTGATGGCGTTGCCTTCCGTCTCTTCACGCAGGCCGTAGCCGTCCATAATGATCAGTGCAAGAGGATTTTTCATAATAGCTCCAATCCGTATCCCAGATATCATAAGCCGACACAGCGGCGCGCGGCGGCGTCGGTGAGACGTCTTCCACGCGCCGCCGATGGCCGGCTCGGGATAGCCCGTTCAATTTTACTGGTTTGCTGCCTCGATGATCGCCGTGAAGTCGGGCGCCTTCAGCGAAGCGCCGCCGATCAGGCCGCCGTCGACGTCGGGCTGGGCGAGAAGCTCAGACGCGTTCTTCGCGTTCATCGAGCCGCCGTACTGGATGGTCACGGCACGCGCCGCACGCGCGCCGTAGATCTCACGGATCACTTCGCGGATGGCGGAGTTGACTTCGTTGGCCTGCTCAGCCGTCGCGGTCTTGCCCGTGCCGATGGCCCAGATGGGCTCGTAGGCGATGATGACCTTTTTCAGCTCCGCAGCGGACACGCCCAGAAGCGCGATCTTGACCTGCGAGCGGATATGCTCGATATAAACGCCCTGCTCGCGCAGCTCAAGCGCTTCGCCCACGCAGACGATCGGGCGGATGCCGGCGTCGAGCGCGGCGCGGACCTTCTTGTTGACGGTCACGTCCGTCTCGCCGAAGTACTGACGGCGCTCTGAATGGCCGATGATGACGTATTTCACGCCCAGGTCGAGCAGCATGTCTGCCGAAACCTCGCCCGTAAAGGCGCCGGATTTCTCAAAATGCATGTTCTGCGCGGCGATGGCGATCTTTGAGCCGCGGGCAGCCTTGATTGCAGCCGGAATGTTCACAAAAGGCACGCACACAACGATATCACACCACTTCGCGCGCGGCGTCATGGATTTGAGCTCTTCGATCAGCGCGCGGGTCTCGGTGGCGGTCTTGTTCATTTTCCAGTTGCCGGCAATGACGGTCTTGCGGTATCTACGATTCATCGTACTTTTCCCCTTTTAATCAAGTTCATTATAGCAATAAAATAGTTATTTTATGAATGCTGCGCAAAAAGAATTTGCCGCAGCCATGCGCCGCATGCGAAGCTGCGCCCCTGCACGGGAGCCGCGCCGCCTTACTTGTCCTGCAGGCACGCGATGCCCGGCAGGACAAGACCCTCGAGGAACTCGAGCGATGCGCCGCCGCCGGTGGAGATGTGGGTCATCTTGTCCGCGTAGCCGAGCTTTTCGACTGCCGCAGCGGAGTCGCCGCCGCCGATGATGGAGATCGCATCGGACGCTGCGATCGCAGCCGCGACCGAGCGGGTGCCGCCAGCGAAAGCGTCGAACTCGAACACGCCCATCGGGCCGTTCCAGACGACGGTGCCGGCGTCTTTGATCGCGTTCGTATAGAGCTTCACGGTCTCCGGCCCGATGTCAAGGCCCATCTTGTCCGCCGGAAAGTTGTCATACGTCGCCACGACGAACGGCGAGTCGGCGGCAAAGGTGTCCGCCGCGAGCACGTCTACCGGCAGGAGGAAGTTAATGCCCTTCGCCTCGGCCTTCGCGAGGATCTCGCGCGCCAGGTCGAGCTTGTCCTCTTCGCAGCGGGAAGCGCCGATGTTCTTGCCCTGCGCCTTCTGGAAGGTGTAGGCCATCGCGCCGCCGATGATGATGGTGTCGCACTTTTCAATCAGGTTGTTGATCACGCCGATCTTGTCGGAGACCTTCGCCCCGCCGAGGATGGCCACGAACGGGCGCTTCGGATCATCAAGCGCGCGGCCCATGATCTCGATCTCCTTGCGGATGAGGAAGCCGCAGACCGCCGGGCGGTAGTCGGCCACGCCCGCGGTGGAGGCGTGCGCGCGGTGCGCGGTGCCGAACGCGTCGTTGACGTAGATGTCGCACATCGAGGCAAGCTCTTTGGCAAAGGCGGGGTCGTTCTTTTCCTCTTCCTTGTGGAAGCGGACGTTCTCAAGAAGGACCGCCTTGCCCGCTTCAACGCTCTCGGCCAGCGCCTTGGCGGAGGGGCCGATCACATCGGCGGCGATCTTCACTTCAAAGCCGAGCAGCTCGGAGAGGCGCGCCGCGACAGGCTTTAAGGAATATTTCTCCTTAAATTCCCCCTTCGGGCGGCCCAGATGCGAGCATAAAATAACGCGGGCACCATGCGAGAGCAAATACTTGATCGTCGGCAGGGACTCGCGGATACGCTTGTCATCGGTGATGACGCCGTTTTCATCCTGGGGTACGTTAAAATCGCAGCGGACGAGGACGCGCTTTGCGTTAACGTCGATGTCTTCCACGCTCTTTTTGTTGTACTTCATGTCAATTCTCCTTTTCAACTACATCTTACCCGACTTTGACAGGATTTTATCAAAACTCATTGTGCAAACTATTATATAATTTTCAGGTAGCTATTGCAAGGTGTTTTCGGCAAATATCTTAGTTATTCTAAACAAAGATTAGATAAAACGGTCTTATTCTTTCGTAAACACGACCGCGATCGCGTCAGGCCCTGTGTTTGTCGTCAGCGACGGACCGAGACAGCAGCACCGGACGCTGCGCGCCCCCGCGTCGAGGAGCATCTGCCGTGCCGTTTCGATCGCCTCCGGCGCCAGGTCGCCGTGCATCAGCAGCAGGTCCTGTGAGGACAAGTCCGGCACGTCGCGCTGCAAAAGCGCCAGGATGCGGGGAAACAGATTCCTGTCGCCGCGCACCTTGTCGCAGACGGTAACCGCCCCGTCGCGCACAAGGGAGATCGGGCGCAGCCCGAGCGCCTCGCCCACAAACGCGGCGCCGCCTGAGATGCGCCCGCTTTTTTTAAGGTATTTGAGGCTGTACACACCCAGATACGCGTACAGCTTGCTGATGCGCTGCCTGGCGTAGGCCACGATTTCGTCAAAGGGCGTTCCGGCCGAGGCCATCTCCGCGCAGTGCTCCACAATATGGCCGTACATCATCGTATAGCCGCGCGAGTCGAGGATCTCGATGCGCAGCCCGCCGCTCTCCGCCATGAAGAGGTCGCGCGCGATGCAGGCGGTTGAATACGTGCCGCTGCCGCTGCCGTTGATGAGGATGACGAGCACCTCACGGTAGCCGTCGGCCTTCGCCTGCTCAAAAGCGTCCGTAAAGGTCGCCAGCGGCACCTGTGCCGTGTGCGGCACTTCCTCCGTCCGTCTGAGAAGGGCGCAGTACTCTTCCGGCGTGATGTCGTAGTACTCTGCAAACGTCCGCCCCCCGCTGGTGATCATGATCGGCAGAATGCGGATATTGCGGCTTTGCGCGCTCTGGCGCGTAATGTCGCTGGCAGAGTCAGTGATGACTAGAATCTTACTGTCCATGAGTCCTCCAAAATATGGTGGCGGAAACAGCAAGCCGTTCCGCAAAGATCGCCCACATGCAGGCGGCACGCGCCGGTCAGTCGGGCTCGTGAAAATGACCGTTTACCGAAAGGCCCGGAAAGCCCAGCTGCCGCAACGCCTCAAAGGTGACGATCGCGACGGATGAGGCGAGGTTGATACTGCGCGCGCGTGAATCCTCAAGCATCGGGATGCGGATGAGGCGCGCCGGATCCTGCGCTTTCAGAAGCGGCTCAGGCAGGCCGCGGGTCTCGCGGCCGAAAAGAAGATAATCCCCGTCGCGGTACTGCACGTCGCAGTGGCTCTGGCGCGCTTTGGTGGTGCTGTAGTAGAAGCTGCCGCCCCGGTTTTTTTCAAAAAAATCGTCGAGGCTTTCGTATTCGCGGATATCCAGAAGGTTCCAGTAGTCGAGGCCCGCGCGCTTGAGCTGCCGGTCGCTGATGGCGAAGCCCAGCGGATGCACAAGGTGGAGCCGCGTTCCCGTCACCGCGCAGGTGCGCGCGATATTGCCCGTGTTCTGCGGGATCTCGGGGTTAACAAGCACAATATTCAGCATGGATTCAAGGCGCTCCCATCCGTGCCCGCCCGTGGGAACCGGGCCTGAAAACGCCGGCCCCTGCCGCCCGTTTCCGCGCCGGGCTCCAAACAGAGCGGGCGTTTGGCGCAACACCGCGAAAAATGTCCGCAGCCCGGCGGCGCATACGCATATGCCCCAGTCCGGCGGATCACATTTTGAGGTGATTTGCATACCCATATATGATATTCTAAAAGTGTATTTTTTTCAAGCGCAAATTGTGAAAAAACGGTTAAAATATTTAAAAATGCCAATTCGTTTGAAAAAGCAGTGCAAAAAGGACCTCTGCCCGGCACGCCCGCGCCGCGAAAAGTTTGCTCCGAAAAGCGCCGCGGGCAGAGGGCAATGCCCGTGCCTGAATGTGTTTGCCCCCTGCAGGACGCAGAACCGGATGCGCAGCATTTGCATCCGGCATGCGGACGGATGGCGTTTGCGCGCTGCAGCCCGGGTTTTACCGCGCGATCCTCGTGAATGCGCATGTCGGTCATGAATGGCCGTCAGGCGGTTCAAGCCATCCGCGTCGTGGAGGGGCAGCTTGACGCGGGCAGCGTTCCCGTCATTGCCATGGCGGCGGATGTATTTTCCCAGGATATCCGTTCATGCCGGTCCTGCGGCATGAACGCCCACATGGCAAAGC
>CAKTWY010000071.1 GCA_934630445.1 uncultured Eubacteriales bacterium | reverse complement strand
TTCAGAACCAGGTCGACGGCAAGGGCTTTTCGATCGTCGAGGTCCTTTCCGCCTGCCCGACGAACTGGGGGCTTGAGCCGGTTCGCGCGCTCGAGTGGCTGCGGGAGAACATGATCCCCTATTATCCGCTCGGCGTCTACAAAGACAAAGATCAGGTCAAGGAATGAGGGTGGAGAGCATGAGTAAACATTTTGAGCTTTTGATTGCAGGGTTCGGCGGACAGGGCATCCTCTTCACCGGCAAATTCATCGTTTACGCGGGGATGCTGCAGGGTAGGGAGGTGTCGTGGCTTCCGTCCTACGGGCCTGAGATGCGTGGCGGTACGGCAAACTGCAACGTCATCATCAGCGACGATTCGATCGGCTCGCCGATCGTAACGCACCCGACGGATCTCATCGTCATGAACGGTCCTTCGCTCGACCGGTTTGAGGACATCGTCGTTCCCGGCGGGAGAATTTTTATCGACAGCACGCTGATTCAGAGGAAAGTAAAACGCACAGATGTCGAAGCATACTACATTCCTGCAACGCAGATGGCCATCGACGCCGGCATGCAGAAAATGGCCAACATGATCATGCTTGGCAAATTTATCAAAGAGGTCGATTTCTGCTCGGGCGATATGATCGACACAGTCCTTCATAAGAATATCCCGCCGAAGAAAGCAAATCTTTTCGACATCAACCGCCGCGCGATCGACATGGGGCTGGCGAACTGAAAAAACGCGCGCATGCGCGTGAATGATGGATAAAGGAGGATCACCATGACAAAGATCTCGGTACTCAACCGCGAGATCGCCGAGCGCCTTGTGGCGATCCGCGAGCTTTGCGACTTGACGGCGGAAGAGCTTGCGGAAAAAATGGGCATGAGCGCGGAGGATTATCTGCCGTATGAAAGCGGAGAAATTGATATTCCTGTGAGCATTCTCTACGATGTATCGAACACCCTGAAGGTCAGCATGACGGAGCTGCTGACCGGCGAGCAGGCAAAGCTGCACGTATATTCGCTCGTGCGCGGCGGCCATGGCGTGAATGTCGAGCGCAGCCATGCCTATGAATATCAGGACCTCGCATATAATTTTGCCGGGCGCAAGATCGAGCCGCTCTTTGTGACGGTACCTGTCATGGATGACGACACCCCTTATCCGCTCAATACCCATACGGGACACGAGTATCACTACTGCCTGGAAGGCTCCTTCAAAATGAAAATCGACGAGCATGAGTTCACCGTCAATGCCGGCGATTCTGTCTATTTCGATTCCGGATATCCGCATGGTATGAAAGCTGTCGGCGACAAACCGGCGAAGATCCTTGTGATTGTCATCTGACGGCTGTTCCGTCGCACTGCGGTCATATTTATGCATATCACGGCGGGAAAGGGTATATTGTCGATTTTTAGTAGAATGAAGGTGTATATATATGCGGATTATTGATAAATATTGCAAAATGAATTATCGATCGTATCGCGATTTTAAAGAGCGGTTTGTGATAAATGTGCCCGAGCGGTTCAATTTTGCGTATGACGTGGTCGATGAGATCGCGGCAAAGAGCCCGGATAAAACAGCGCTCGTCTGGTGCAACGACGAGGGGGAAGAGCACTTCTTTTCCTTCGGCGATATGAAGACTTTGAGCGATAAAGCGGCGAATGTTCTGAAGGACTGCGGCATCGGCAGGGGCGACCGCGTGATGCTTACCTTAAAGCGCCGCTATGAATACTGGATCATCACCCTTGCGCTGTGCAAACTGGGCGCCACGGTCATCCCGGCGACCTTTCTTCTGACGGAAAAAGATTTTAAATACCGTTTTACCGCCGCGAACGTGCGTATGATCATCACCGAGGACGACGACGAGCTGTGCGGCTATATCGCAAAAGCGCAGGCCGCGACCGGTGATATCCTGCGTGTGAAGGCGTCGCTCCGTGAGCGGGAAGGCTTTTTGAACTTTACAGAAGCACTGGAGGCGGCTTCCCCTGATTTTGAACGCCCGACAGGAGAGGATGCGCCGGAGAACAGCGATGTAATGCTGATGTACTTTACATCCGGAACGACCGGTATGCCAAAGATGGTCACGCACGATTTCACGTATCCGCTGGGGCATATCGTCACCGCCGGCTTCTGGCAGAACCTGCAGGAGACGGACCTTCACTTCACGGCGGCGGATACGGGCTGGGCCAAATGCTCGTGGGGAAAAATTTACGGGCAGTGGATCTGCGAGGCGGCGGTCTTTGCCTATGATTACGGCACGCGCTTCAAGCCGCAGGATTATCTGCATCTGATCGAGAAGTACAAGATTACGACCTTCTGCGCGCCGCCGACGATCTTCCGCTTTTTTATCAAGGAAGATCTTTCGCAGTTCGACCTTTCATCGCTGCGCGCGACGTATATTGCCGGCGAACCGCTGAACCCGGAGGTCTACAAACAGTGGTATCAGGCGACAGGCCTCAAGCTCCGCGAGGGGTACGGCCAGACGGAGACATGCGTGCTTGCGGCGACTTTCCCGTGGCTTGAGCCGAAGCCGGGTTCCATGGGCAAGCCATCGCCGTGGTTTAATATCCAGCTGCTTGACCGCGACGGGCGTGTCTGTGAGCCGGGGGAAGAGGGCGAAGTTTGCGTCGATATGCGGCTTGGACGTCCTGCCGGTCTGTTTATTGAGTATTATCAGGCGGAGGAGAAAACAGCCGAGTGCAAATACGACGGCTTTTACCACACGGGCGATATGGCCTGGGCAGATGAAGACGGGTACCTGTGGTTTATCGGCAGAAATGACGATGTTATCAAGTCTTCCGGCTACCGGATCGGGCCTTTTGAAGTAGAAAGCGCGATGCTCGAGCATCCGGCTGTCCTGGAGACGGCGATCACCGCCGTGCCGGATCCGGTGAGGGGGCAGGTCGTCAAGGCCACAGTCGTACTCGCGCGCGGGTATACGCCTTCGGAAGAGCTGAAGAAAGAGCTCCAGAACCATGTCAAGAAGGCGACTGCGCCGTATAAATATCCGCGCATCGTCGAGTTTGTCGACGAGCTTCCCAAGACATCGAGCGGCAAGATCCGCCGTGTGGAGATCCGTCAGCGCGACAGCAAATAACGGCTGCACTGCGCAGGTGGACGGCACGTCCATACCGTATAAAAGTCTGAAACAGCAGCCCCTGCGTCAAAAGCGCAGGGGCTGCTGTGCGGATGTTCACATTCTGTCCATTGTTTTTTTGTCTATGCTTGAGTATAATAGAAAAAAATGCCGATATGCGCGGCTTAATTTTCTTGATAGGGAGACATATGCATGAGTTGGCTGTACAAACTTGAACGGAAAATAGGGCGCTTTGCCATACCCAACCTGATGCTCGTGATTGTGACGGGGATGCTGACCGTTTTTGCAGCAGATTTTGTGATCCCGGCTCTGAATCTTTCCGGTTATCTCTCGCTGGACTGGCACATGGTTATGCAGGGGCAGGTATGGCGGCTCATTACTTTTATTTTCCTGCCGCCGTCGTCGTCCGTGCTGTGGATTTTTATCACGCTGTATTTCAACTACCTGATCGGCCATACGCTGGAGAACACGTGGGGCGATTTTAAGTTCAACGTCTATTACTTCTGCGGTGTGGTGGGGAATATAATCGCTGCCATGCTGGCAGGATATGGCATGAACAGTTATTTAAACCTGTCGCTCTTTTTTGCGTTTGCGGTACTGTATCCCGATTTTCAGGTCATGCTGTTTTTCATCCTGCCGGTCAAGATCAAATATCTCGCGCTCATCGATGCGGCTTATTTTGTACTGATGCTCATCGTGGGCGACTGGGCGACAAGGGCAGCGATCCTTTTATCGCTAGTGAATTTCATCCTCTTTTTCGGCGGCGACTTCATCCGCATGATCCGCCAGCAGGCCGGATATCAGAAGACTAGGCGGAATTTCAGGAAGTATATGAAATAAAAAGGACCGTGCGCCGCAAGCATGCTGGCGCACGGTTCTTTTACTGCACAATAGTTCTCCTTATTGATCAGCGTGAAAAGCTGCCAGTTCAAAATGATTTTTGTGATAGGACAGAACGCCTTCACACTTCAGCCGACTGAGCTCGGCGGACATTGCACTGCGCTCGACCGACAGGAAATCTGCAAGCTCCTGGCGATTATAGGGGATGTCGAACGAGGAAGAGGCATGGCGCGTTGCTTCCGCAGATAGGTAGGAGAGCAGCTTTGCACGCGTCGAGCGCTGCGCCATGTGCGTCAGCTTGTCATTCAGGCGCAGATTTTTTGCGGCCAGCTCGGAAAAAAGATTGTGCATTACCTGGCCGTGAAACGTGCAGGCATGGGAACAGGGGGCGAGAACGCGGCGTACGTCGAGAAAGAGGACGTTGCACGCCGCTTCTGCCGTGACGCTGACGGTGAGTACCGCTCCAGGTGTGCAGGCAAATGCCTCGGCGAAAAGCTGCCCAGGCTGGATGTCTGAGACCAGGTTGCGGTTTCCCCAGAAATCCTCCTGGATAATATGTGCGCCCCCGGACAGGAGAAGGCTGATTTGATCGGTGCGCCCGCCCGCGCGCAGGATGTATTCGCCTTTGCAATAGGCGCGCTGCGCGGCGCACAGACAGGAGAGTATTGCCGTAATATCGCTGTCGTCCACGCCGTGGAACAGGTTGCATGTCTTTATAACAGGCAGGTATTCTCTCATAAAACACCTCCGGATTTTTTACGCCCGGTACAGTACTGCTGAAAGCACGGACTGTATCGGGCGTTCAAAACAACAATATGCGGCATACGCGAAACGTGAGACAGCGCCCGCACGCTTTACCCCTCCAGTTCGCGCTTGACGATAGCGGCGGCCTCCTCAATATACTGGGCAAGCGGCCGCTCGGTGACGCCGGCGATGCTTGCGTGACATTTTGACACGGGGATCAGGACCTTGTGTGCCGCGCTTTCCGATACGGCGGCGGCGATGCGCGGCGAAATCTCTCCGAACATTGCGTTGGCCATGACGATGCCGAGCGGGCCTAAAATATATGACGCACGGGCGGCGTTATACATGGCCGCGTTCTCACCGGTTGCGCCGGCGTCCGCCCCTGCGCGGAGCATGGCGGCAGTGGCCTGGACGTTCGTGCCCACGGCGACGATGCGAAGGGCCGGAAGCGCGCGGCGAAGCTCACTCACAAGCGCGCGGCCAATGCCGCCGCCCTGCCCGTCGAGAACAAGAACTGTAATATCCGGCATAGCGTCCGCCTCCTGATGATAGAGTATGTCCATTAAATATCCCTGCGGCCTTCGAGCGCGCGTGTGAGCGTGACCTCGTCTGCAAATTCCAGATGTCCGCCGACGGGCACGCCGTAGGCAAGGCGCGTGATACGCACGCCGAAGGGCTTCAAAAGGCGCGAAAGGTACATCGCGGTCGCTTCGCCTTCGGTATCCGGGTTGGTAGCCATGATGACCTCGCGCACGTCGCTGGCAGCGACGCGCTCCAAAAGCTCCTTAATGCGCAAATCGTCCGGTCCGATGTGATTCAGCGGGGAAATGACGCCGTGCAGCACATGATAAAGGCCGCCGAACTCCCGTGTGCGCTCGAGCGCGGCGACGTCCTTCGGATCGGTGACAACACAGATGATTCCAGCGTCGCGTGAAGGGTTGGAGCAGATCGGACAGACCTCGCGGTCAGTCAGGTTCTGACAGACCTTGCAGGTGAAAATGGTGCGCTTCGCATCGAGGATCGCATTCGCCATTGCCTCCGCCTCTTCACTGGGAAGGGAGAGGATAAAAAAAGCGAGGCGCTGCGCCGATTTATGCCCGATGCCCGGCAATTTTTCAAATTGTTCGATCAGCCGCTCCACCGGGGCCGCAAAAAACTGCATGGCTTATGCATCCTTTCGAGTTTGGGGCTTAAAACATACCGGGCATGCCAGCGCCGCCCGTGACCTTCTGCATCTCGGCTGCGGATGCCTCGTCGGACTGACGCAGCGCGTCGTTCACAGCAGCCATGAGCATATCCTGCAGCATTTCCACGTCGTCCGGATCGACGGCAGAGGGATCGATCGCAATGGAGGAAACGGATTTGCCCGTTACAGTGACGGACACCGCGCCGCCGCCCGCAGTGGCGGTATATTCGCGCTTTTCAAGCTCTTCCTGCACGCGGGCCATGTCCTGCTGCATCTTCTGCGCCTGCTTCATCAGGTTCTGCATGTTAAAGCCGCCCATGCCGGCGGGCATTCTTCCGGGTTTCATAAATGAATACACTCCTTAATCGATTTGAATGATTCTTGGGGAAAGCCGCTACGGCTCGTCCACGGATACGGGGATATTGAGTTTTTGCGCGATGGCCGCGAGATCGTTCAGCTTATCATTTGGGTTTGCAGCGGCGCTTTTTTCAGCGAAGACGATGTTTACGTCGCTGCCGGTCACAGCCTTTGCCGCGGCGCGGATCGTCTCCTTGACAGCAGGGCGGTCAAGCAGCATTTTTGCGACCGCGTCTGCATAGATCCGCAAAGTCGACGCATCGAACACCCCGGTGCAGAGCTTGATGTTGGAATAGGCGCTGCGCGGAAGCTTGTCTGCCAGCGCTTCGATCAGTTCCGGCCAGTGCGGGCTTGCCGCGGGCGGAGCGGGAGCAGCTTTTTTGGCGGGCGGCTCTTCTCCGGGCTTCGGCGGAGGGGCGTCGTCGTCGGAAATCGGCGGCGGATCGACGTCAAACGGGGCGTCCTGGACTGCTGTCCGGGCAGGGGCGGAAGCGCCCTGCGCGCCTGCCGGCGCGGCAGAAGAAACGGCGGGCCGCGCGGCGGAAACGGTCACTGCCGGCGCGCTGCACAGACGGATCAGGCACAGCTCGGCGTCGATGCGCCGCACGTTCACACGCGACAGGCGGCCCATCGCCTCCTGCATGACGCCGAGCATATAGATGAGCCGTCCTTCGTCAAGCGCCTGCGCGAGTGCGCGCAGCGCCTCTCTGGAAGAGCCGGCGTCGATCAGTGAAAAGGGGTCTTCCCGCGCAGTTTTTAAGATGAGCAGATCACGCAGGAGCGATACGATCTCATCGAGAAGGGAATAGAGGTCGCGCCCGGCCTGGTAGCACTCCGCAAAGAGATTGAGCGCTCCGGTCAGGTCGTATGCGGCCGCCGCCGAGAGCAGGCGCCCGACCGTCTCCCTGCCGGAAATGCCCATGCACGCGGTCACAATATCCGGCGTGACGCTCTCGCCGCCGGCGGCGCACCGGTCCAGGATGGAGAGCGCGTCTCGCATCGAACCGTCGCCGAGACGGGCGATCATCAGCGCCGCCTCGTCCGACAGGGCGATCTTTTCGCCGAAGGCGACTTCCTTCAGCCGCGCGGCGATGTCCTCCGGACGGATACGGCGGAAATCGAAGCGCTGGCAGCGCGAGAGGATCGTGGGAAGGATTTTGTGGACCTCTGTGGTGGCGAGAATGAAAAGGACATGCTCGGGCGGCTCCTCCAGCGTTTTTAAAAGCGCGTTGAAGGCACTGTTTGAGAGCATGTGAACCTCGTCTATGATGTAAACCCGCTTTTTGACCTCTGCAGGGGTGTAGCTCACCTCGTCTATGATGTCGCGGATATTTTCGACTTTGTTGTTCGAGGCGGCGTCAAGCTCCAGCACGTCGAGCACAGAACCGGAAAGGATCCCCCGGCAGGAAGGGCACTCGTTGCAGGGGTCGCCGCCCACCGGATGCTCGCAGTTGACGGCGCGCGCGAGGATCTTGGCGCACGTGGTCTTGCCCGTGCCGCGCGTGCCGGTAAAAAGATAAGCATGCGAAAGACGGCCGGACTGGAGCTGGCCTTTTATCGTATCTGTGATGTGGCGCTGGCCCACTACATCCGAAAAGACGAGCGGGCGCCATTTACGGTAAAGCGCCTGGAACATATCGCCACCTCCTGTGTGAGCGTGAAACGGGCCGGCCGCATAAAAAGCGCCGTAAAAGACACGCAGGAACAAAGACCCGGCCCTGCGGACCGCGTGCGGTCCGCAAAAGGCGGAAGCTCTGCTCCTGCCGTTACGGTCACGATGAGCGACCGAATGCCGAACTCATATTAGGGCAATGCCGCACAATCCCACTGACTTATGCTGTATTGCCTTAGAAAAACAGATGGCGGCGCCTGGCAAGGCCGTACACTGCCTGTCGCGCAACCTCCACACCCCGCATACGCTGCAGCCGGCTCGGAACCGGCATTCCTGCGGCACACAAAAGACACTGCTTAATGCTGCTCGGTTCCCCGCCTGACATGGTTCGCAGGCTCTTATTGCGCAGGACCGGCCCCTCATCGCTGCTTACAGCGCGCGGACAGTGTGGACAGAAGCTCTCGAAGCAGAATTCACTCCTGCTGTAGCGGATTTCAGGTACAGGGAGCCGCTGCCTCCCCAGCTAGTACGGCCTTGCCAGACGCCGCAAAACTTACTAAACCATTATAATATAACTGCGGCGGGATTTCAATGCTAAAATTTACGCACGGTGTCAGTCGCCATTATGCAGGCAGTGGTCGATGGCGATGACCAGCGCGACGAAAAACGCGTCGTCCTCTCCTTCGGCGATATCGAGCACATACGCGTCGCCGAAAGTGAACCATTCCTTTGTGATAGAGCCGAGAAGGCGGCCCTGTGCGGAGATGGTAAAATCCATCCCGAAGATCTCCCCGTCGAGAGAAAAGTCGCCGAACTGGCTTGAAACGCTCAGGCGCGGAGAAAACAGGCTGAATTCCTTCACCACTTCGGCGCAGAGCGTTTCACGGCGGAAAATTTCATATTTTGGGAGAAATGTCATGACTTTCTGCTGGATGAAAAATACCTCGTCGCCCTGCATGGTATACAGATGGATGCGCGCGCCGAAGGAAAAGAGCTCGCCTTCAACCGTGAAAACAGGCTGTTCGTTTTCGTTATATACATAGTATTTGTCGCCGAGGGAAAAAACTTTCTGCTTGATGTAATATTTCATTGACTCCTCACTTTCCGAATGCATGGCCGATACTGCAGCCTGCCGCGCAGATGCTTCCTCCACCGCACGCCCGGGCTGGCGCAGGGAAGATGGCAAAAGTATAACATATCTGCCGGTCACTGGCAATCACGCGGTGAAAATTCAGTTGTAACCGACGGCGTTTTGCATTATAATAGGCAGTAAAGATTGCCTTTCCTGACAATGGGATTGCATAGAAACGGGAGGATTGTATGGCAGATTATACTTTTCAGATTTTTGCGGATTCAAACTGCGACTTGCCGGAAAGCTTTTATAAAGAAAACGGCGTTGGCGTTTTGAACCATATGCTTGTACTGGACGGCACGGAATATATCGATGATTTCGGAAAGTCCATCTCTTATGAGGAAGTTTACCGGTATATCCGTGCAGGTGAGATGGCCTCCACCGTGCAGGTGAGCATGCAGACGTTTTTGGACCGCTTCACGCCGGCGCTGGAGGCCGGGCGCGACGTGCTCTATGTCGGCTTTTCCTCGGCACTGAGCGGAACGTTTGCGACCTCCTGCATGGTTGCAAAGGAGCTCGGCGAACAATACCCGGAGCGCAGGCTTTATATGGTCGATACCTGCGCGGCGTGCGCGGGGCATGGCCTCCTGGTGCGCCATGCAGTGCGCCTGCAGAAGGAGGGGAAGACCATCGAGGAGGTGCGCGACTGGCTGGAGAGCAATAAAAACAGGCTCTGCCACTGGTTTACGGTGGATGATCTGCACTATCTCCACCGCGGCGGACGCGTGTCCAAAACTGCGGCGGTTGTCGGCTCTCTGGTCGGGATCAAGCCTGTGATGCACGTTGATAACGAGGGACGTCTGATCCCGGGTATGAAGGTGCGCGGCAGAAAGGCGGCGCTTGAGATGCTCGTGCGCAAATTCGATGAACTTGTCGTGCGGCCGGAGGAGCAGGTGGTCTATCTTTCGCATGCCGACAGCGCCCAGGACGCGGCCTATGTCGAGCAGCTCGTACGCGAGAAGTATCCGGTCAAGGATGTTGTGACGAGTCTGATGTGCCCCATCATCGGCGCGCATTCCGGGCCCGGAACAGTAGCGCTTTTCTTTATCGGAAGCAGGAAATTTTAAGGCGATGATTGCATGACGGAGATTGAAAAATGTGTCGTCCGGGCGATCACTCCTGCGGATTATGCGGCGGTGTTTGCCCTTTACCGCTCCTATATGGAAAACACCGCCTTCACGCTTGACGAAGATGTGAGCGAAGCGGAGTTTTACGCCCGGATTCAGGCGCTTGCGGGGGTATATCCGTGGCTCGTCTGCGAGGTGGGCGGCCATTTTGCAGGTTATGCGTATGCAGGGCGTTTTAAACCGCGCGCCGGGTACCGGTATACGGCGGAGCTGTCGGTCTATGTGGCGCCGGACTTTCAAAAAACGGGCGTGGGGCGCAGGCTGTATGAAGCGCTGATGGCAATTCTGCGTGCGCAGAATGTGTGCCGGGCATATGTGATGATCGCCGTGCCCAATGAGGCGAGCATCGCCTTTCATCGGGCGCTCGGCTTTCAGGAGTGCGCGCGGCTTGAGCGCGTGGGCTATAAGTTCGGGCAGTGGCACGACATGGCGCTGCTGTGCCGCGTGCTGCGGGAAGGGGAAGCGCCGGGCGCTTTTATCCCCGTGCGCGATGTATCTCTGCAAGCCGCTGTGCAGAACGGAAAAATAGATTCGGGAGTAGAAGAGCATGCACAACACCTGTTACATTAACCCGCTTTACTGCAGGCCGCCGAAAAAGACAGACCGGCTTCGCGAGGCGGCTTATCTTGCGGCTGTGCCGTTCATCGGTTTTTATCTCGCGGCGAATACGGCGGGATATCTCGTCATGCCCTTCGAATGGCTGTATGCAAAGCTCCTCACGGTGCTCCTGCAGCTGTACGCAGGCCTCACGGGCGCGCCGCTCGACGCAGTCTATTACCTGCAAAGCGATTATACGATGCTGATATGCGGTATGATCGCGTATGTGTTTTACCTTTTCGTACCGTTTTTTGTGTTTGCAAAGGTGCGCGGCATCCCGCGCAGTGAGACGGTGGGAAAGGGCAGGCCGCCGCTTTCGGCATTTGCAGTGGCGGTCTGCGGCGGTCTTGGCATCGCGGCTGTTGCAAGCTATCTTGCACAGATTCTCAATGCTGTTTTGATGCTTTTCGGCCTGGAGGAGGTTGAGAGCTTTTTCCTTGTGCCGTATGACGGGGTCACGCTTGTCCTGCAGATCCTGTCGGTGGCGCTTCTTCCTGCCATCTGCGAGGAATACGCCGTGCGCGGTGTGGCGCTGCGCGCGGTTGAACCGACGGGCGGCACGTGGTTTGCAGTGGTGTATACGTCGGTGATGTTCGCCCTTTTACACGGAACCGTGCTCGTGCTCCCGCTTGCCATCCTGTTCGGTCTGTTCGCAGCGTGGCTCAGGGTGCGCTATGACTCCATCTGGCCCGGCGTGCTGGCACATTTTGTCATCAATTTGTCCTCCATTCTTTTTGAGACGGCAGTCGCTGACATGGCGGTGAACCGTGTGTGGATTCCATATACACTGATGAATATCGGCTATCTTCTTCTGGGAGCGGCGGCGGTGCTGATTCTGCTCGCAGCGCACGGCTTTTCGGGAGAAGAGCTGACAGGCTTTGCCAGGCGCGGGGAGCGTTCGTTTGCTTCGACGCTGGGGGTCTATCTCTCCTCGCCGACGACAATCGTCTTTTTGGTTCTGACGGCGATCTCCATCGCCTATTCGCTGGCCTATGTCGGATACTGAGCGGAGAGAAGGCTATATGCGCCGCGCGCTCGCGCTTGCGCGCGAGGCCGGCGCACACGGTGAAGTGCCGGTCGGCTGTATCATTGTCAGGCGCGGCGCAGTCATTGCCCAGGGCCGCAACCGGAGGGAAGAGAACGCGGACGCGCTTGGGCATGCTGAGATTGAGGCGATCGGCGCGGCCTGCCGGTCGCTGGGCCGCTGGCGTCTGGAGGACTGCGCGCTTTATGTCACGCTCGAGCCGTGTCCGATGTGTGCCGGAGCGATCCTGAACGCCCGCATGGGGCAGGTTTTTTACGGTGCGCGTGACAGGAAGATGGGCGCGTGCGGCGGTGTGTTCGACTTGTTTTTTGAAAATTTCAACCACAGGCCGCAGGTCGTGGGCGGCCTGCTCGAGGCAGAGTGCAGCGCACTGATGAAAACATTTTTTGCATCTCTGCGCACAGCGCCATAGGCTCAGGAATAGCTGCAAGGCGCGGGCTGCTGCACAACCGGCAGCGGCCCGCGCCTTGACGTGTTCA
>CAKTWY010000070.1 GCA_934630445.1 uncultured Eubacteriales bacterium | reverse complement strand
ATCTGCGCCGAGCAGCCGACCGTCGCAGCACCTGCTGCGAGGCCGGACAGATCGAGCATGATGCACAGCGCCGCTGAGGAGATGGGAAGCGTCAGCACCATGCCAACGACCGCCGAAACAATAATGCCCATCGGCACGCGCGACATTTCCGTCGCCGTGTTGATGACCGAACCGATCGCCGTCATAAAGCTCTGCACATAGCCGCCCGTGAAATGGCCTGCAAGGCCTCCCGTGATGATCGCGACAATCGGTGTGACAAGGATGTCGACCGGCGTCTTTTTGGACACCAGGCGGCCGAACTCCGCGCCGATCACTGCCGCAATATACGCCCCCACCGGTCCGCCCGCATTGTAGCCGACCGCCCCCGCGCCGGCGCAGGCAAAGAGCACGCGCGGGTCGACTTTCATTCCCCAGGCAATCGCGACGCCGATCGCCGCGCCTACCACGGGCGATTTTGCGCCCAGCGCTTCGCTGAGCGGCGCGAGGAAGGCAAGCGCCGGCGCCTTCGCAAACTGCCCGATGATCGTTCCGATAATCAGCGAGGAAAAAAGCCCCGCCGCCATCGCCCCCATTGCGTCGATAAAATAGCGCTGGAACGCCCAGCGCAACATGCTTTTGACCTTTTGCATCCGTATCCCATCCCCGTTTGATGATCTTTTTTGCATCATACCATATCGAGAAAAAAGAATCAATCCGCCGGGCGGCATCTGTTTTACCGCGCACAAAATTTTGACACAATGCCACTGTTCATCCCCTCTTTTTTCCTGTATAATATCAATGTTTGAAGTCTTCAGACGGGAACGGCACCAGGTCGTTTTCTTCTGGCTCTGACACCACGGAGGGGAAGATTGATATGAAACTCGCATTCACCAAAATGCACGGCATCGGAAACGACTACATCTATGTCAACTGTATGGAGCGCGCGCCCGAGAATCCGGAGGAAATCGCGCGCCGCCTCAGTCCGCGCCATTTTGCGGTCGGCTCGGACGGACTGGTGCTCATCCTTCCTTCAAAGGTGGCGGATTTCCGCATGCGGATGTTCAACGCCGATGGATCGGAAGGTAAAATGTGCGGCAATGCCACGCGCTGCATCGGAAAATATGTTTACGACAACGGCCTTACGGGTAAAACAGAGCTGACGCTGGAAACACTTTCCGGCATCAAGCATTTGAAGCTCTTTCCCGAGAACGGAAAGGTCATGTCCGTCTCAGTCGATATGGGCGCCTACATTCTCGTGCCAAAGGACATCCCCATGACGGCGCAGGGCGCTTCCTTCATTGACCAGCCGATCGAAGTGCGCGGCGAAACGGTGCGTGCCACCGCCCTGTCCGTGGGCAACCCACACTGCGTTATTTTTGTGGAGGACGAGCGTACGCTCGATCTTGAAGCAATCGGGCCGCTTTATGAAAATCTCCCGCTCTTCCCCGAGCGGGTCAATACCGAGTTTGTCCGCCTCATCGACCGCAGCACGATCGCCATGCGCGTGTGGGAGCGCGGCTCGGGCGAGACGTACGCCTGCGGCACGGGCGCCTGCGCGGCGGCATCGGCCGCTGTTCTGAACGGGCACTGCGATGCGGACTCTCCCATCACGGTGAAGCTGATCGGCGGAGATCTGTCCATCACAGTCTCCTCCGATGGGCGCATCATCATGACAGGACCCGCCGCAAAAGTCTACGACGGCGTGGCGGAGCTGTGAGTGGCCGCGCTTTCCATATAGAAATTTTAGAACAGAATGGAGAATCATCATGGCGCATTTAAATGAACATTATCTCAGTTTGAAGCAGAGCTACCTCTTTTCCGATATTGCAAAGCGTGTGGCAGCATACAGCGCGGCGCACCCGGACGCCTCGGTCATCCGCATGGGCATCGGCGATGTAACGCGCCCGCTCGCCCCCGCCGTCGTCGACGCGATGAAGCGTGCCTGCGATGAGATGGGTACCGCCGCCGGCTTCCACGGCTATGGTCCCGAACAGGGGTATGATTTTCTGCGTCAGGCGATCGCTTCTTATTACGGTGCGCGCGGCGTCAGCATCGACGCCGGCGAGGTGTTTGTTTCCGACGGCGCGAAGAGCGACGTGGGAAACATCACCGATATCTTTTCAAACGACAACGTGATCATGATCCCCGACCCGGTGTACCCCGTGTATGTCGACTCCAACCTCATGCTCGGCCGCAAGATTCTCTTTCTCGATGCGACGGAGGAAAACGGCTTTCTCCCCCTGCCGGACGGACGGCATGCCGACCTCATCTACCTCTGCTCGCCCAACAACCCGACCGGTGCGGTCTATACGCGCGAGCAGCTCAAAGTCTGGGTGGACTACGCGCTCGAGCACGAGGCGGTCATCCTCTTTGACGCGGCGTATGAGGCCTTTATCAGCGACGATCTGCCCCGCTCCATTTATGAGATCGAAGGCGCAAAGCGCTGCGCGATCGAGTTTTCAAGCTTTTCAAAAACGGCCGGCTTTACCGGTACGCGCTGCGGCTATACCGTCGTTCCCGCCGAGCTGACCATAAAGGTCTCCTCCGGTGAGCACATTCCCGCCGCGCGGCTTTGGAACCGCCGCCAGACGACAAAGTTCAACGGCGTTCCTTACATCGTCCAGCGCGGCGCCGAGGCGGTATTTACCGACGAGGGCATGCGTCAGGTCCGCGCATCGATCGATTATTATAAGGAGAACGGCCGCGTCATCGCCGAGGCGATGCGCAAGCTCGGCGTTTACTTTACCGGTGGTGAAAACTCCGCCTATATCTGGTTCCGCTGCCCGAACGGCATGAAGTCGTGGGATTTCTTCGACGATCTCCTCAGCCGCACCAGCGTCGTCGGTACGCCGGGCGAAGGATTTGGTGCCAACGGCGAGGGCTTCTTCCGCCTGAGCGCGTTCAGCACGCATGAAAATACGCGCGAGGCAATGCGCCGCCTTCTGGAAGCTTACGGCAAATAACCAGACGATCTGTCAGAATTTGGCGCACAGTCTTTCCAGAAAAAGAGAAACCTTTCCACACGTTGGACCGTCTAAATAACATTGGTGTGCGCGAAGTGGCGAATGCCATTTCGCGTACATTTTACAGTACATAGAATGTTATGTAAACCATCCGCTGCCGGCGGCACAGAACCATGCGTTTGGCCGCCGCCCACACTGCTCATGGAGGAAACTGAATGAAAAAGCGCACCCGCATGCTCGCACTCATCCTTTGCTGCACCCTGCTTTTTACCCAGGCGCCGGCATACGCCTACGGTACGCAGCTCCACGCATCGCAGCTTACCCTTGCCAGCGGCGCTGTTCTGCGCAGCGTGGTCTCCAAGCTTCCCAACGGCGAGCGTCAGTCCTCAAATTTTATCGAGTACACGCCGAACACGGATGTGACACCGATCGTTGCATACGGCTCTAAAATATACGGCCGGTCGGACATCAACACTGTCGCCTCGTATGTCGAGTCACAGGGCATGTCCGTCGTCGGCGGCGTCAACGGCGACTATTATGTACTGGACACCGGCGTACCCATCGGCCTTGTGGTCAACGACGGGAGGCTGGTTTCCTCCGATGCATGGCAGCCCGCGGTCGGTTTTCGCGCGGACGGCACTGCCATCATCGGCAAGCCGGAAATTTACCTGCGCGCGACGAACAGCGCAGGCGTCGTCTCGAACATCAACTATCTCAACAAAACGCGCACAAAGGCCGGATCGTACCTCTATTCGACCGACTTTTCCGCCCAGACGCACATCTCTTCCTCCGGTACGAACGTGACGCTGCGCATTCTGGACGACGATGTGCTGCGCGTGGGCGGCACGCTGCGCGCACAGGTCGAGCGCATCGACAAAACATCCTCTTCAACCCCGATCGCCGAGGGTACGCTGGTCTATTCCGTCGCGGACGACGCTCCGGAAGCGGCGCGCGCTTCCCTGACCAACTTCACCGTGGGAGACGTGATCACCATCACGGCGGCCGCGTCGGACGAGCGCTTCAGCGAGGCGGTCTATGCCTGCGGCGGTAAGGAGCTCCTCGTTACCTCCGGGAACATCTCCCCCAATCTTTCGGCCAGCGTCAACCCGCGCACCGCAGTGGGTGTAAAAGCGGACGGCACCGTGCTTTTCTATACAGCCGACGGCCGGCAGACTGATATCAGCCGCGGCCTCTCTCTCCAGGAACTTGCCGCTGAATTTAAGGCGCTCGGCTGTGTGAGCGCCCTGAATCTCGACGGTGGCGGCTCCACTTCCCTTGCCGTCAAAAACCCGGGCGACGCTGCGGTCACCGTGCAGAACATCCCTTCCGAAGGGTCGCTGCGAAAAAACGCCAACTTTATTTTCCTGGTCAACAACGCGCCGAAGACAGGCGACGCCGCGCGCGCCTTTGTCTATCCATATGATTTTGCCATGCTCAAAGGCGCCCTGGCGCCGCTCACAGTCAAATTCACCGATGAAAATTATCATGCCGCCGGCACCGGAGAAATCGACCGCATCTCCCAGTCGCGCGAAGTGGGGGAACTTGTGGGCGATTCCTTTTACGCCACCTCGGCCGATACGGCGGTCCTCTCCGTATATTCAGACGGCCTGAAAGGCGAGGCGCGCGTCACGGTGACGGAGGAGATCGACCGCCTGGTCATCCGGCGCGGCACGTCTGCAAACGCGATCACATCGCTGACACTGAGCCCCGGCGACCAGACTGACCTGAACCTTGAGGCATGGTACGGCGGGCGCAAGCTCCTCTGCTCGGACGATCTTTTCACCTATTCCCTGCCCGAAAGCCTCGGCACAGTGACAAAGGACGGCGTGCTGACGGCCAGCTCTATTCTCGGCGCGACAGGCACGCTCACCATCCGCTATCTCGGCAAAACAGTGGCCGAGCTTCCCGTCACGGTCGGCAAGCTGCCCCAGCTCGTGGACGGATTTGAAACGCTGAACTGGCAGCTGTACGGTACGTTTGAAGAAGGCGCCGTCCGCCCCGCCTCCGCCGCGATCGCGTCGCAGCCCGCCGACGTGCGTTACGGCGCGGGTGCGCTCGGTATCAGCTATGATTTCTCCGCGCAGGAAAGCAAAGTCATGCAGTTTGTTCCCATCAACAAGGTAACGCTCTCAAACACGCCGGATTATCTCAACCTCTGGGTCTGCGGCGACGGCTCGAACAACACGCTTGGCCTGCACTTCTTCAATACCTCCGGCAACACCGCGGGCGTGAGCGTTCCCATTGACTTCACCGGCTGGAAGGCGGTGAGCCTCCCCCTGCCGAAAAACGCAGCCTCCCTCTACGCCATTACCCTGACAACCGCCGAGGGCTGCGCGGCAAAAGGCCGCGTACTGCTCGACCAGATGATCGTGAGCTTTAACGCGCCCGTCGACGCGACGCAGTACCCTGCTATCACCGTCAAGGATCTTTCTGACGGCGCAGTGCTTGAAATGCTGCCGAAAACCCTCCTGGCAAAGGTAGTCGATCAGGCTGGCTCTCCCATCACGGCGGCCAATATTTCGGTCGTGCTCGATCAGAACGCGCTCGAAGCAACCTACAACGCGCTAACGGGCGATCTGAGCATCCATTTGCCCGAAGAGCTCTGGCCCGGTATCCACCGTCTGACTATCACGGCAAAGAGCGCGATCGGCAATATTGAGCGCTTTTCTCTCAGCTTTACCATGAGCGGAGCATCTCCAGCCGTATTCGCCGATATGGATCACTGGGCGCGCGCACAGGTCGAAGCGCTTTACCGGCGCGGTATCGTCACCGGCGAGAGCAAAGCGGACGGAATTTACTATTATCCGCAGAAAAACGCCTCCCGCATGGAGGCCGCTGCCCTCATCTGCCGCGCGAACGGAATCGATACGGACGCATATACCGACGTTGCCCTTCCGTATGCGGACGCCGCGAAGATCCCCGCATGGGCGCTGCCGTATGTCAGGGCCCTCTACGCGACGGGTCTGATGAGCGGGCGCAACAATGGCGGCGTGCTTTATTTTGATCCCACGGCCAACCTGACGCGTGCGGAGGCCTTCACCATCATCGGCCGCAGCCTGGAACAGGGATACCGCCAGGACGCGCTCACCTTCTCCGACGCATCGTCCGTTCCCTCATGGGCGCTGGCGCATTTTGAAAAGCTCGTTTCCTCGGGCATCGTTTCCGGCTACTCGGACAACACCATCCGTCCGACGAACAATATCACCAAAGCGGAATTTGCCTCTCTCCTCTTTAATACCAACGCAAAATGATCCCCTGTACACTCTGAAACGGTAAAAACAAACAAAGCGGAACTCCGGCGCATTGCCGGGGTTCCGCTTTGCTATTATGGTCAACCGCGCGTTTCTCCTACATTTCCGTGCGGAGAAATGCGCGCACGAGGCTCGCCTCCGCGCTGATCTTCAGCGGAAGGGCAAAAAATTCAAACGCCCCCGCCTGTTCGGCAAGCGACAGGTTTTTCAAATTCTCCACAAGGAAGACGCCGCCCTCCAGCAGGATCCTGTGCGCCGTAAACGGCGCGCGATCAGGCGAGGGCATGTCCATGCCGACGATCTTCACGCCCGCCTGCACCAAAAAGCGCGCGAGCGCGCACGTCACCTCCGGATGCGCGTCATAGTATGCGCCGGTTCCATATGCCCGTTCGCTTCCGGTCCAGAGGAGCACGGCCGCGCCGTCAAGCGCAAGCGCTTCATACGACGCGCGCATATCGATGCGCGCCTGCCCCCGCACATCCAGCAAAACGCCCGGCGCGCAGAAGGAGTCGAGCGCATACGCCCCGATCGGACGCCCGTCGTCCAAAAAATGCATCGGCGCGTCGACGTGCGTACCCGCATGCATGCACGCACTCAGCTGCCACATCGCATAGCCGTCGCGCTGAACCGACGCAAGGCGCTGCAGCTCCACCGGCGGATCGCCGGGATAGACGGGCGTCTGTGCCGTGATATCATGGGAGAGATCGATCAGGCGGCTCATACGCCCACCTGCGCCTGCAGCTGTGCCCCCTGAAACTGCGCTCCCGGCCAGCTGCAGTACGTCACCGCGTCAAACACGGCGTTTCCCGTATCGCGGAACGCAACGCGCATATACACAGCAAACGGCGTCTCATCATAGAACATCGTAAGTCGGAGCGTGCGCGCATCCTCCCAGGCGTACAGGCATGAACTGTGCGCATACTGCTCGAGAAGGCCCTCGATATAATTTTCACAGAAGGCGTTGTATCCGAACAGGAGCGTTTTTGTTCCTTCCGGACGCTCGACATCGAGCGCGCACACTTCCCCTTTGAAGGAAAATGAAAGCTTCGCGCCGCAGAAGAACGGGCCGTCAGCTCCCTCGGGCAGGCGGACAGAATAACGCCTGTCTGCGATGGCCGCTTCAAACGGCGAATGCGCGCTGCCCTGCGGCGCTTTTATACGCAGCGCGCCGACCGTTTCCCGCAGGGAGAAATACGCGGCCGGGTCCGCCGCAAGCGGCGCTTTCCCCGCAGCGGGAAGAAGGATCTCCCACACGAGATCCAGGATATCCGACATGTGCTCTTCCCCGGCGTTGATGGCGATGACCATCTCCTGCTCAGGCATGATGAGCATGTACTGCCCATGCATCCCGTCGCCGCGAAACGCCCCGTGCCTGCACCGCCACATCTGATAGCCGTAGCCGGAAAACCAGTCCTCCGTATTGCCGTCCATGCGGCTGTCGATCTGCTTTGTCTGCGCTTCCCGCACCCAGTCCTCCGGCAGGATGCGCCTGCCGTCCAGCATGCCGCCGTTTGCGATCAGCACGCCGAACTTCAGGATATCCCGCGTGCACAGGTGCAGCCCGAACCCGCCGAGGTCAATGCCGCTGCGGCAGCGCTGGTAACGGTAGTTGGCGATGCCCAGCGGCTGCAGGAGGCGCGGCTTCAGGTATTCGCTCAGGCGAAGGCCCGTTACCTCGGTCACGATGGCGGAAAGCATGTACGACGCAGGCGTGTTGTAGCAGAAGGCCGTTCCCGGCTCGCACTGGAGCGCGGACGCGAAAAAGCTCCTGCGCGGGTCTGGGTCATGCCGCAGGTCGACCGGCGGTTCGGGGTTATGCCCGGTGGCCATCGTGAGCGCGTCGCGTATCGTGACGGCGCGCATGCGCGCGTCCGTGATCACGTGCTCGTACTGCGGAAAAAAAGAGATGAGCGTGTCGTCAAACGCCACCTTCCCTTCCGCGCGCAGGAAGCCCATCGCCGCGGAGGTAAACGTCTTGCTGAGGGAGAACAGCACATGGTAACGTCCGGCGCGGTACGGCGCCCAGTACGCCTCGCACACGACGGCGCCGCTTTTGTAAATCATCGCGCTGTGAATACCCGTTTTCTCCCCTGCCCGGCGCAGGAACTGCTCGATCTTCGCCGATGAAATGCCCTTTTCCTCCGGGATCGCCTTTGAAAGATGCATCATGTTTTCTCCTCCATTTCCGTAGTTCGATTGAAGCGGGTCCAATATGGCTTCTTTGCGATAAAACGCCGCGGAATGTTCCCGCGCTCACAACGCGTCCAGCCGAATGATCCGCGCGCCGAGCGCGTCTGCATCGGAGGCGTCGTGCGTCACGAGCACGGTGGTCCTGCTCCGGGTAAAGCTGCGCACAAAATCCGTCACACGCCGCTTTGTCTCCCCGTCAAGCCCCTGAAACGGTTCGTCAAGCAGCACCGGCGCACGCCCCGATGCGGCGGCGCGCGCAATGGCCACACGCCGGCGCATCCCGCCTGACAGCTCGCCCGGCAGGCGCTTCGCCTCTCCTTCCAGCCCGACGGCGGCGAGGAGCGCCTCCGCTTGGCCATGGGTGAGCGCATCGTTCACAAGGCGCAGATTCTCCTCCGCCGTCAGGTGGGGGATCAGACGGTCCTCCTGAAAGACCACGGCCGCGCCGCCCTCTCCGCCGCGCACTCCTCCGCGCGCTGGCGTTAAAAGCCCGGCGATCAGGCGCAGCACAGTCGTCTTCCCCACGCCGGAAGGCCCTTCCAGCGCGACGGTCTCGCCGTCCTCCACCATGAACGACACATCCCGCAGCACCGCTTTCTCCCCGTATGAAAAGAAGACATGCTCCAGCTCGATCTTCATTTTGCGCCACCTCCTGCAAGCCTTTCCTGTGCGCGGCGCGTCAAAAACGCCAGTCCTGCAACAAGACCGCGTTCAATGACGAACGACAAAAGGATGACGACCGCCGTCCAGGCGAAGAGATCGGTCGTCTCGAGATAAATTTTTGCGTTGTAAAGCTGCGTGCCGATGGCGTTTTTGGGGATTGCGATGACCTCACCTGCGATGCCTGACTTCCACGCAAAGCCAAGCGACACCCTGCACGCTGAGAGGAAGAACGGCAGCACCGCCGGCAGGGTGATATGCGCGAACACTTTCGCGCGAGAGAGCCGGTATACCTCGGCCATCTCCAGCAGCTGCCGGTCCTGCGCGCAAAGGCCCTCGTGCACATTCGACCAAACGAGCGGCAGCACCATCAGGAAGGATATGAACACCGACAAATTTGTGCCGCTGATCCACACAAGCGCCAGGATGATGAAGCTCGACACCGGCGTGGAGCGGATAATGCCCATCGGCAGCGAAACGATCTCATATGCCGCGCGCAAGCGCGCTGTCAGAAGCGCGAGCAAAGCCCCCGCCGCCACGCCGAGGAGATAACCGCCGAGCACCCGCACGACCGAGTGGAAGATAATGCGCCAGAAGCCGGCCTGCACGGCGAGCTCGAGCACCCTCGCACATGTGGAAACGGGCGAGGACAGCAAAAGGTCCTCGCCCACAAAAAGATACGCGATCTGCCAGACGGCAAGCCATAAAAGTGCCGCCCAAAGCGTCCATATGCGTTTTTTACCGTTTGTAGTAGATGGCCTCATCCGGCAGCTTCCCTCCTACGGACTGGGGATTGGCGTCGTACAGAACCTGGAAAAAACCAGAGGCAAGCTTTTGCATCTCCTCGCCGTCGATGAAAACGATATTGCACGCGGGGATCGCCTTCTGCGCAAGCGCCGCCTTTGCGACGATGCCGTATTTTTCAACGAGCGCGGCGGCGTCAGCTATGGTGTCCGCTCCGTTTGTATATTCGACCGACGCCTTGTATTCGTCCAGGAAAGCCGCCACTGCGTCGGGATGCTCCTGGGCAAAAGCGGCGTTGACCAAAATCGCCCCCATGGTAAGCGTGCTCTCCCCGCCGGTGGCCGCATCCCACGCCTCGGTCAGGTCGAGCGCAACGCGCAGATTTTCATTCTGCGCAAGGGTGGCCGTCACGAACGGCTGCGGCAGAAGCGCCACCTGGGCATTTCCCGCGGCAAGGAGCGTCGCGATCTCCGCATGCTCGCTCTTATATTCGACAGTGACATCCTCACCGGGTTTGAGGCCGTTTTTTTCAAGCACGTAGTTCAGCGCATATTCCGGCACAGCCCCCTGTCCGGAGGAATAGATCGTTTTCCCCTTGAGATCAGCCACGGACTGGATGGTATCGCCCCTCTCTACCACATACAGAACGCCCAGGGTGTTGAGCGCGGCGAGCTTCACCTTCCCCTCTGTCTTGTTATAGAGCACCGCCGCAAGGTTTGTCGGCACGGCGGCGATGTCAAACTCCCCCTGAATGATGGGGCCCGTCAGCTCATCGGGAGCTCCCGCGAGGGTAAAGATATAGTTGTTCGCGCCCTCTCCCTTTTCGGCGTCGTCCATGAGCTTGACCATGCCCATCGCCGTGGGGCCCTTGAGCGCCGCCACACGGATGTCGATCTTTTCAGCCGGCGCTTCGGGCGTTTCCGGCTCTGCGGGCGTCTCAGGCGTCTGCTGCTGCGCCGGAGTGTCGGGCGTTTCCGTACCCGCTTTTTCTTTTGGTGCGCACGCGCCGAATGTGAAAACCATTGCCGCTGCGAGCAGCAGCGAAAGTACTTTTTTCATTGCTTGATTTCTCCTTCCAGTTTCGTGTCCGCGCAGGCCTGAAACGGCATGCACGTCTACGGACGGCGACTGTGCGCCATTCATGCTCATTTTTTCCGATTTTACGTTCCGTTCATGCGCGCTTACAAAAACTGTGAAAGCCTGCTTTTCTCCAAAATGTCGATCTGCTTTTCATGCTTTGCAATAGCGCCGCATGCTTCGAGCGCGGAAAAGGCCCTGTACAGCGATGCACGCCCGATCCCAAGCTCTCTGGCAAGCTGAACGCAGCCGCCCGGCATCACCACATGCCTGCTTTCCTGCTTCAAAAGATAGAGCGCGAGCTTTGCGCATGCTCCCGGGGCGGTAAAGCGCTCGATCTTCTGCGTGAGGAAACGGATCCTCCCGGACAAAAATGTGATGTAATTGACCGCCGTGCGCGGTATCGCCTCAAACAGCGCGGTGAGCGCCTGCACGCTGATGGCCGTATATTCGCCCGCAGCGCAGCCGACCAGCGTGTTCACGTACGTCTCCTCTTCTCCGCCAAAAAGCCCCGCCGCACCGAAGCTCGCCCCCGCGCGCAGCGTATTCAGCCGCACGCCCGCACGCCCTGTGACCGCCACCTCGCCCGACAGAAGGATCGCAAGCGCCTTTGCAGGCCTATGCGGCGCGCAGAGCACTTCGTCTTTTTCAAACGCCGTCACCTCGAGCACATCCAGAAAAGCGTCGAGCTCCATCTGGCCACAGCCCTCAAACAAAAAGCACTCCTGCACAAGCGCTTTCTGCGACGCCGTAAGCCGCATCTGTTTCGCCTCTATTCTGTCTCAGATGAGACATTTTTATTGTATCAGACTGGATAGATTTGTCAAGCATGATTTCCTCCCGCGCGGTATGAAACAAATTTGCCGCGGCAATAATGATAGCAATAACTGGTTCGGAGGATAGTGCGATGCAAATGAAGGTTGAGATCTGCGGAGTCAATACCGCCCGGCTGAAAGTACTGCCCAATGACGAGATCATTCGTCTTCTCAAAGAACTGCGCGCCGGGCACGAGGAAGTGCGCGAAACAATCATAAGCGGCAATCTCCGGCTTGTACTGAGCGTGATACAGCGCTTCCTGAACCGCGGCGAACCGGTCGACGATCTGTTTCAGGTTGGCTGCATCGGCCTTATCAAAGCCATTGACAACTTCAACACCAGTCTTGACGTGCGTTTTTCAACCTATGCCGTACCGATGATCATCGGCGAGATACGCCGGTATTTACGCGACAACAGCGCCATCCGCGTCAGCCGGTCCATGCGCGATACGGCGTACCGCGCACTGCAGGCCAAGGAAAAATTTATGAGCGATCATCAGCGCGAGCCGACCATTGACGAGCTCGCCCGCGCGATGGAGATCCCGCGCGAAGACGTCGTCTTCGCGCTCGACGCCATCCAGGACCCTGTTTCCC
>CAKTWY010000069.1 GCA_934630445.1 uncultured Eubacteriales bacterium | reverse complement strand
TCAAGTACATGTTCCCGAAGGCGCACGCGGTGGCCTACGTCATGATGGCGTTTCGCATCGCGTGGTTCAAGGTGCATATCCCGCTCGCCTTTTACAGCGCGTATTTTTCCATCCGCGCGAACGGATTCGACGCGTCGATCATGACGCGCGGAGATGAGTTTATAATAAACAAAATGAAGGAGATCAACGAGCTGGAAAAGCCGACCGCGGCCGAAAAGGACATGCTCGTTACACTCGAGGTCTGCCACGAGTTTTACCGCAGAGGGTTTAAGTTTTATACCATCGACGTTTATCGGTCGGATTCAAAGCGTTTTATCGTGCTGGAGGACGGTCTTCTGCCGCCCTTCACATCCATGCCGGGCGTGGGTGAGAGCGCGGCGGACAGTATCGTTGAGGAGCGGGAAAACGGGGAATTTCTATCGGTGGATGATATGGTCATGCGCTGCGGAAAGGTATCGAGTGCCGTGGTGGAGGCGCTTCGCAAATGCGGCGCGCTCGACGATATGCCGGCGACCACGCAGGTCTCCTTTTTCTGAGACATGGCCCAGGGCTGGGCTTGCGTAGGACCGGATTGCGGCAAATGCATATCGAAGCGGCAGATTCATCCCGCCGGCGCCGCGGGCGTCAGGCTTTCTGCAGGGGGCGCGTATCATGCTTGGAAAGCGGTTTGCCCACTACTTACGCGTGCCTGAGGATGTGCGCGCGAGGTTCCATAATCTTTTTGCATCCTATCTGGCGGACCAGATCTGCGTGGCGCTCATGGGTGTGGTGAACACCATGATGGCGGCGAATGTCGGCCGCGCGGTCGTTGCGGGCGTGGGGCAGGTCGATTCGGTCAATAATGTGCTCGTCAACCTTTTCAGCGCTTTTGCGGCGGGCGGCACCGTGGCAGTAGCGGCGTTCCATGGAAGGGGGGAGCGCGGCCGTGCCGCGCGCGCAGCGTCGCAGGCGTGCGCGGCGGGTCTTGCGGGCGCGCTGGTTATCATGGCGGCGCTGATGGTTTTTCACCGGGAGTTTCTTACGCTCCTGTTCGGGCGGGCAGAGGCCGATGTGATGGAACATTCTGTCTCATACCTGATGTGGTCCGCGCCGTCGCTGCCGCTGGCGTTTCTGTTTTCTCAGGCGGGCGGTGTACTGCGCGGCGCAGGGGATGGAAAAACACCGCTTTACGCCAGCGTGGTCATGAACGTCTTGAACATCGCGCTTGGATACGTGCTGATCGTGGGGGCCTTTGGTTTCGGGGGCTTTGGCGCGGCGGGAGCGGGGCTTACGATCTTCCTTTCGCGGCTTGCAGGCGCTGCGGTTGTGCTCGGGCGGCTTGTCCTGCCCGGCGGCGCGGTGCGCGTTGTCGCCCCGCGGGCCTTTCGTTTTGAGCGGGAGGTGCTGCGCACGGTGTTCGGCATCGGCGCGCCGGCAGGCATGGAGAGCATGATGTTCAACAGCGGTAAGCTCGTGGTGCAGGTGATTCTGTCCGGGCTTGGCACGCTCACCATCTCCGCAAACCAGATTGCCAGCTCCGTGCAGTCGCTTTTTATGATCCCGCACAATGTCATGCAGTATATGGCTATCCCGATTATGGCCGCCACGGCGGCGCAAGGCGTCAGGCAAAAGACGGCGGACTGCATGCGCTACCTCTACCGCGTCACACTGATATGGAGCGTCGCCGTTGGACTTGTGACATTCCCGCTCGCGGTGCCGCTGTGCAGGATCTTTACGCGTGAGGCGGAGATTCTGTCGGTAAGTGTGCGCCTTCTTTGGATGTCGGCGTGCTTTGCCCCGTTCTGGCCGGCGGCGTTTCTGATCCCGTCTGCTTTCCGCGGTGCGGGCGATGTGCGCGTCAGCCTGCTTTGGGGCACCTTTACGATGTGGACATGCCGCGTGGTGCTCGCGTATCTGCTTGGAGTGTGCCTTTCAATGGGGGTGTACGGCGTGTGGCTGGGCGTGTATGCAGACTGGCTTCTGCGCGGCGCTGTGTTTCTGTACCGAAGCCGGTCAGGCGTGTGGATTCCGCCGAAAACCAGTGGGAAAAAAGGTACGAAAACGCAACATCAAAAAGCGGAAATTCGTTGATATCTGACGAAAATATCTTTTTTGCGGCATTCCTCTTGTAAAGTGCAAACGGTTCATATAAAATGAGAATGTATTTTTTGCAGGGGGTCCGTCGGCATGAGAAACCTTCAGCTCAAATATAACGGGATCATGTTCATGTACGTTATGGGCTGGGGCAGTTGCGCTGTTTTTGCCGGGAATGGCCTTTCCGGGCACGAGTATACTGTATAAGCATATCCGCGCGGGGCGTTTCGTTATGAAACGCCCTTTTTGATTTTGGTTTGCAAAGGAGAAGGATGAAACTTGAAAAAAGCGGCGATTGTCATGGGGTCCGACAGCGATTTGAAGGTCATGCAGGGCGCGATGGACATGCTCTCAAAGTTTGGTATTTCATATGAGGTACGCGTTATCTCCGCGCACAGAACGCCGGCGGCAGCAGAGCAGTTTGCCAGAAGCGCGGCGTCGGACGGCGTCGGTGTGATTATTGCAGCGGCGGGGAAAGCGGCGCATCTGGCGGGGGTGATCGCGGCGTATACGACGCTTCCGGTGGTCGGCGTGCCGGTAAAGTCTTCGACGATGGATGGGCTTGACAGCTTACTTTCCATGGTGCAGATGCCGAAGGGCATCCCGGTGGCATGCGTCGCCATTGACGGTGCGGCGAACGCAGGGATCTTGGCGGCGCAGATTCTGGCGCTTTCGGATGCGGCGCTCGCGCAGAAGCTGGAAGCCTTCAAACTGGAGATGGCAGAAGATGTCGCGGCGAAAGATGCGCGCATTCGCGCGGAATATTCGAAATAGATCCGCACAAGAGACAGGAACATAATTAGGGAGGAAAAGGCAATGCAGAAAAAGGACATGCTTTACGAAGGAAAGGCCAAGAAGGTCTACACCACCGATGTGGAGGACGTTTATATCGTCTCGTATAAAGACGATGCGACGGCCTTTAACGGCCTGAAAAAAGGCACGATCGCCGGCAAGGGGGCCATCAACAACCGCGTCACCAACCATCTCATGAAGCTGATGGAGAAAAACGGCATCCCCACGCATCTCGTCGAGGAGCTCAGCGAGCGCGAGACGGCCGTGAAAAAGGTAAAGATCGTACCCATTGAGGTCATTGTCAGGAACATCGCGGCGGGCTCTCTTTCCAAGCGCCTTGGTCTGCCGGAGGGCACGAAGCTGAAAAGCACGGTTCTTGAGTACTGCTATAAGGACGATGCACTCGGCGACCCGATGATCAACGAGTATCACGCCCTGGCGATGGGCATCGCCACGCAGGAAGAACTCGATACCATCGCGCGCTACAGCTTTCAGGTGAACGACATCCTCGGCGCATATCTGAAAGATCTCGGTATTGAGCTGATCGACTTTAAGCTCGAGTTCGGCAAGCTTTCGGACGGCACGATCGTTCTTGCGGACGAGATCTCTCCCGATACCTGCCGCTTCTGGGATTCGAAAACCGGGGAAAAGCTTGACAAAGACCGCTTCCGCCGCGACCTTGGCGGCGTGGAGGATGCATATAAAGAAATTCTGCACCGTCTGCTCGGCGAATAAGGCGCTGCGGATCATTGATTTTAGGAGTCGATATGAGAAAAAAATTTACCTTCCGCAAATCAGGCATCTCCATTGATCCGAAAGGGGAGAGCCCGTATAAAGCGCACGAGGAGTGCGGCGTGTTCGGCATTTACGCCGACCCGTCTGATGATCTGAACCCGGCTACCGATACGTATTACGCGCTTTTTGCCCTGCAGCACCGCGGGCAGGAGGCGTGCGGCATCGCCGTCAACAACGACGGCGTCATCAGCCTGCATAAAGACAGCGGCCTGGTGCCGGATGTATTTACCGACGCGATCCTTGAAGGACTCAAGGGCAGCATGGCGATCGGCCACTGCCGCTACTCCACCACCGGCAGCACCAGCCGGGAGAATGCGCAGCCGATCAAGATCGGACATATCAAGGGCAATCTGGCCATCGCGCACAACGGCAATCTTGTCAATGCGATGGCGCTGCGGCGCGAGATCGAACTGAACGGCGGCATCTTCCACTCCTCGTCCGATTCCGAGGTGATCGCATATATGATCGTGCGCGAGAGGCTGAAAACAACTTCGATCGAAGAGGCCATCAAAGCTGCGATGCAGTATATGCAGGGCGCGTACTCCATGGTCGTCATGAGCCCGAGAAAGCTGATCGCCGCGCGCGACCCGAACGGTTTCCGTCCGCTCGTCATCGGCCAGATCGGCAAATCCTATCTGTTTGCCTCAGAGACGTGCGCGCTTGACGCGCTGGGCGCGAAGTTTGTGCGCGACGTCCGTCCCGGCGAGATCGTCGTTGTGGAGGACGGAAAGCTGCGCAGCCTCATGTGTGGGGTAGAGGCGAAGTCCTCTACCTGCGTGTTTGAGTATATCTATTTTGCCCGTCCGGACAGCGTGATCGACGGTGCGTCCGTTGAGCGCGCGCGGCATGAAGCGGGTAAGTATCTTTCTCTCGAGCATCCGGTCGGCGCGGATATCGTGATCGGCGTGCCGGATTCCGGTATTTCCGCGGCCATCGGTTATTCAAAATGTTCAGGTATTCCATATGGCGTGGGCCTGATCAAAAATCGGTATATTGCCCGTACATTTATTCAGCCCGGGCAGAACCGCCGTGAAAAGGCGGTGCGCATCAAGCTCAACGCCCTCTCCGAAGCTGTGAAGGGCAAGCGCGTTATCATGGTGGACGATTCCATCGTCAGGGGCACGACCTCCGCGCGCATCGTCAATCTCCTGCGCGAGGCGGGCGCTACAGAGGTACATATGCGCATTTCCGCACCGCCGTTTTTATATCCGTGCTTTTTCGGTACGGACATTCCGGATTCGGAGGCGCTGATTGCGCACAACCGCTCGGTCGAGGAAATCCGCGAGATGATCGGCGTCGATTCTCTGGGCTTTTTGTCGCTTGAGGCGACAAACCGCATTGCCGTCGGCGCGCACTGCACCTTCTGCGACGCATGTTTTTCCGGCAATTATCCGGTCGCTGTACCTGAAAAGACGGAAAAAAATATATTTGAACAGGGGTTGAGCCACAATGAGTGAGAGCCATTCTGAGAGCTATAAGGCCGCCGGCGTGGATGTAACGGCGGGCTATGAGGCGGTCAAGCGTATCAAGCCCATGGTGGAGAGCACCTATATTCCCGGTGTGGTCGGTTCAATCGGCGGTTTCGGCGGCATGTTTGCACCCGAGCTGGCCGGGATGAAGCGGCCGATCCTTGTTTCCGGTACGGATGGCGTCGGAACGAAGCTGAAGCTGGCATTTCTGATGAACAAGCATGACACCGTCGGCATCGACTGCGTTGCGATGTGCGTAAACGACATCGTCTGCGGGGGCGCCGCGCCGATGTTCTTTTTGGACTATCTCGCGGTCGGCAAGCTGAACCCCGTACAGGCCGCGGAAATCGTTTCCGGCATCGCGGAGGGCTGCCGGCAGGCGGAGTGCGCGCTTGTCGGCGGAGAGATGGCTGAGATGCCCGGCTTCTATCCGGTGGGGGATTACGACCTGGCCGGCTTTTCAGTCGGTATCGTCGATGAGGAGAAGATCATCGACGGGCGGCTGCTGAAGCCGGGAGATGCGATCATCGCGCTGAAATCTTCCGGTGTGCATTCCAACGGCTACTCTCTGGTGCGCCGCGTGTTCCAGGTCGATGAAAAAGCCGTTCATGTTCATTATGATGCGCTTGGCTGCGAGCTGGGCGAAGCGCTGCTTACACCGACGCGCATTTACGTCAAGGCGGTGAAGGCGCTTATGAAGACAGTCGATATTCATGCGATCTCGCATATTACCGGCGGCGGCTTTTATGAAAATATCCCCCGTATGCTCAAAGACGGCATGCGGGCTGTGATCGAAAAGAATGCGATCGCGCGCCCGGCGATCTTCGACCTGATCGCGAAGACCGGCGGCATCCCCGAGCGCGACATGTACAATACGTTCAATATGGGCGCGGGCATGATGATCGCCGTGGCGAAGGAGGATGCGGACCGCGCCATGTGCGCGCTGCGCGCCGCAGGGGAAGAGCCTATGCTGGCAGGCGAGATCCGCGCCGGCGAGCGGGGCGTTGAGATATGCTGAATATCGCAGTCCTTGTCTCCGGCGGGGGAACGAATCTGCAGGCGCTTCTCGACGCACAGGCGCGCGGCGAGATCAGGGGCGGCCGCATCAGCCTCGTCGTGTCTTCAAAGCCGAATGCTTATGCACTTACGCGCGCAGAGAGTGCAAAGGTAAAGGCCATTACAGTTGAACGCCGTGCGTATGACACAAAGGAAGTGTACAGCGATGCGCTGATCGAGACGCTACAGGCGCATGATATCGGACTTGTTGTTCTTGCGGGCTTTATGATCGTTTTGAGCGAGCGCTTTTGCAGCGCGTTTTCCCACCGGATCATCAATGTGCATCCGGCGCTGATCCCATCGTTTTGCGGAGACGGGTTTTACGGCCTGCATGTGCACGAGGCGGCGCTGAAATACGGCGTGAAGGTCACGGGCGCGACAGTACATTTTGTCAATTCCGTGACCGACGGCGGGGAGATCATTTTGCAGAAGGCCGTCGAGATCCGCCCGGACGATACGCCCGAGACGCTTCAGCGCAGGGTGATGGAACAGGCGGAGTGGGTCATCCTGCCGCAGGCGGTCTCCCTTTTCTGCGAAGGGCGGCTGCGCATCAATGGAAGAACGGTTCAGATCGTTGACAGAAAGGAGTAACGCTGTGAAGATCTTAAATCTTGAAAAGGAACTTCAGCGCAATACATATCCCGGCCGCGGCATCATCCTGGGCCGCAGCGAGGACGGAACGAGCGCCGTCATCGCCTATTTTATCATGGGCCGAAGCGAAAACAGCCGCAACCGTGTCTTTGTGACGGAGGGTGACGGCATCCGCACGCAGGCGTTCGACCCGTCGAAGATGGTCGACCCCTCGCTCATCATTTATTCCCCAGTGCGCGTGCTGGACGGGCGAACGATCGTGACAAACGGTGATCAGACGGATACGATCTATGATTATCTGAAAGACGGCAAAACCTGGGAGGAAGCGCTGCGCACACGCGAGTTTGAGCCGGACGCGCCCAACTACACGCCGCGCATCTCCGGTATGGTGGAGCGCAGCGGCGCGTATGCCTTGTCCGTTCTGAAGAGCTTTGACGGTGATCCGGCGTGCTGTGAGCGCTTTTTCTTTGAATATGAAAAGCCGGCTGCAGGCGTGGGCCATTTCATCCATACGTATATGGGCGATGGCAATCCGCTCCCCTCCTTTGAGGGAGAGCCTGAGAAGGTAGCGCTCTCCGGCGATATCAATGCGTTCACCGACATGCTCTGGAAGAGTCTGAACGAAGACAACAAGGTGTCGCTTTTCGTGCGCTACATCAGCCTTGCGGACGGCACGGCTGAGACAGTGATCCGCAACAAATTTTAAGGAGGTCGTCTCAAGGTGAAAGAGCTGGCGCTGAAATACGGCTGTAATCCGAATCAAAAGCCCTCGCGCATCTATATGGAGGAGGGCGAGCTGCCCATTGAGGTACTCAACGGCAAACCGGGCTATATCAATTTTCTGGATGCTTTCAACAGCTGGCAGCTGGTACGCGAGCTGAAGATCGCGACGGGCCTGCCGTCGGCGGCATCTTTTAAGCATGTGAGCCCTGCGGGCGCGGCTGTCGGCACGCCGCTCTCCGATGTGGAGAAGAAGATGTATTTTGTCGAGGGGATGGAGCTTTCACCGATCGCATGCGCCTATGCAAGGGCGCGCGGTGCGGACAGGCTTTGCTCCTACGGCGACTGGGCGGCGCTTTCTGACGTGTGCGACGAGCAGACGGCCGCGATGCTCGCGCTTGAGGTGTCCGACGGCATCATTGCCCCGGGTTATACGCCCGGAGCGCTCGAGATCTTAAAAACCAAGCGCAAGGGCGGCTACAACGTTGTCAGGATCGATCCGGACTATGTTCCCGCGGCGGTCGAGCGCAGGAATATTTTCGGCGTGACATTTGAACAGGGGAGGAACGACTATAAGATCGACGCGTCGCTTCTCCAGAACATCGTCACTGAAAATGCCAATCTCCCGGAAGTGGCGAAGATGGATCTGATCGTTTCGCTCATTACGCTAAAGTATACCCAGTCGAATTCCGTTTGCTATGTCAAAAACGGGCAGGCCATCGGCGTGGGCGCGGGGCAGCAGTCGCGTATCCATTGCACGCGCCTGGCCGGCAACAAAGCCGATAACTGGTATTTGAGACAGCATCCGCAGGTGCTGGAGCTTCCGTTTGTCGACGGCATTCGCCGCCCCGACCGCGACAATGCGATCGACGTGTATATTTCCGACGAATACGAGGATGTGCTCGCGCCCGGCGCGTGGGAAGCTGTTTTCAAGACGAGACCGGATCCCCTCACTGCGGAGGAAAAGCGCCGCTATATCGCGACGCAGTCGGGCGTTTCTGTTGGTTCGGACGCCTTTTTCCCGTTCGGCGATAATGTCGAGCGCGCGCGCAAGAGCGGTGTTTCCTACATCGTGCAGCCGGGCGGCTCGATCCGCGACGACCATGTGATCGCGACCTGCAATAAATACGGCATCGTGATGGCATTTACGGGCATGCGCCTGTTCCATCACTGAGTCCGGCGCGCGGATGACCATCTTCGGGATGGTCATTCGTGCTTTCGGCCGGAAGGAAAGGAATGATAAAACGATGAAAGTTCTGGTTATCGGGGGCGGCGGACGCGAGCATGCGATCATTTGGGCGCTCGCCAAAAACCCGGAAATTACAAAAATATGGTGCGCTCCTGGCAACGGCGGAATTGCCGAGTATGCCGAGTGCGTGCCCATCAAGGCGACGGACGTGCAGGGGGTTGTGGAGTTTTCAAAGGCGAGGGGCGTGGACCTGGTCGTTGTCGCGCCTGACGATCCGCTGATGCTCGGCATGGTAGACGCGCTGGCGCTGGCCGGTATCCGTGCGTTCGGGCCGTATCAGAACGCGGCTGTGATCGAGGGGTCAAAAGCCTTTGCAAAGAATCTGATGAATAAATATCACATCCCAACGGCTGATTACAGGGTGTTTGACCGCTCTGAAGATGCGATCAGCTATATCCAGCGCGTCGGTGCGCCAATTGTTGTAAAGGCTGACGGCCTTGCACTTGGCAAGGGCGTCGTTGTCGCGCAGACGGTGGAAGAGGCGGTCGCAGCTGTTAAAAATGCAATGGAGGACCATGCTTTCGGCAATGCCGGTGCGCGCGTTGTAATCGAAGAATGCCTGAGCGGACCGGAGGTGTCCGTCCTGTGCTTTACAGATGGCAAGACGTTCCGCACCATGCCTTCCGCGCAGGATCATAAGCGGGCATATGATAACGATGAAGGCGCAAATACCGGCGGAATGGGAGCGTTTTCGCCCAGCCGCAACTATACCGCGAAGATCGAAGCGCAGTGCGTGGAGGAGATCATTGCGCCTACGATCAGCGCCATGCGGCAGGAGGGGCGGCCGTTTAAAGGCGTTCTGTATTTCGGCCTGATGCTGACGAAAAACGGACCGAAGGTGATTGAATATAACGCCCGCTTCGGCGACCCGGAGACGCAGGCGGTGCTGATGCGCCTGGACAGCGATCTTCTGACGATTTTCAATGCCGTTATCGACGAGCGGCTCGACACCTGCGACATCAAGTGGAAAGATGAGGCGGCGTGCTGCGTCGTTATGGCCAGCGGCGGATATCCCGCGCATTATGAAAAAGGATATCCGATTGAAGGCCTTGCGGATGTTCCGGACGGGGTCAAGGTATTCCATGCGGGAAGCAAGCGGGAAGACGGCGTTTTCAAGACCGCGGGCGGCCGCGTGCTCGGCGTCACAGCGCTTGGGAAGGACCTTGACAACGCGATCGAAAAGGCGTACGAGGGCGTCAAAAAGATCACGTTTACCGATGCACATTACCGTACCGACATCGGCGTGAAAAAAGAGAATTGAGCGGAGCGGCAGCTTGACGGCTCCATTGCGGAATATGCTGCATCCGCCGGGCGAGAGGCATGTTCCTTGTGGGCATACAGGAAGCAAATGGATCCATTAACAAAAGGCGGCACGATTGTGCCGCCTTTTACAGAGGGAAAGGAGAAGAAAATGAGCGGAGCATTTCGGTTCGGCATTATGGGGGCGGGGAACATTGCGGTACAATTCTGTGACGCGGTCAGGCATGTCCAGGGCGCGCAGGTCGCAGCCGTGGCGTGCAAAGACCCGGCGCGCGCGGCGGCGTTTGTAGAGAAGAACGGCATCCAGGAGACCTGCTCGTATGAAGCGCTTGTGCGCAGGAGCGATATCGACGCGGTCTACATCGCCACGACGCACAATTTTCATTATGAGAACCTGAAACTGTGCCTTTCTCACGGCAAGCATGTTCTGTGTGAAAAATCGATGGTCGAGTCCTCCGCCCGTGCGCGGGAGATCTGCGCCCTTGCGGAAAAAAACAGGCTTTTTTTGATGGAAGCGCTCTGGTCGCGTTTTCTCCCGCATATCAATCGGGCCAAAGCCTGGATCGAGGAAGGGAAGATCGGAACGCCGCAGATGGGGTACATGGACATCGGATTTCGCGCCGCGCCGGATATGGAGAACCGCATCAACAATCCGTCCCTCGGCGGCGGGGCGGCGCTCGACCTTTCGGTCTATCCCATCAGTATTATGAGCTATCTCCTGGGCGACAGGATCGACGCGTTCCAGGCCATGGCGTCGCACCTGGATAACGGCGTTGATAAAGTGAATAATATCGCCATGCGCATCGGCGGATGCATTGTCAACGCGCAGGCCATCACCACTGCGAAGCTCCCGGAGGCGGCATACATTTATGGAACGGAAGGGTATATCAAAATTCCGGAAGCGCACCGCAGCGATGAATGCACGCTCTTCCGGGAGGGAGAAGCGCCGTTGACCTTTAAAGCGCCGTATGAGAACGGCTTTGTCGGCGAGATCGAGGAGACGATCCGCTGCGTCCGCGCGGGCAAGCTGGAAAGCAGCGTCATGCCGCATGCAAGCACCATCCGCTGTGCGGAGATATTTGATCAGATTTTTGATCGCGGCTGACGGCTGCTGGATGAGCCTGCGGTCGTGTGCGTGAAAAAATCAGGTGATCAGACGGCTGAAGCAAAGTCTGAAAAAGGAGCAAAACCGGCACTGTGTCCGGCTTTGCTCCTTTTGCGTTTACAGCGCTGCTGCAGACTGCGGGCAGAATGGTTCGTCGGCCCGCGCGGTAAGCATTATTTATAATAGCGCTTCTTTTTCTGCGGACGGCCGGCTTGCGGTCCGGTTTTGCGCGGTGGGCGGCTCTTGCCCTCCGGCATGGGCGCTCGCCTGCGTCCTGCGTTTTTATCCGCTGTGAGCATGGTGAAGTGCGCGCTTTTCCCTTTGATGCGGCAGGTGTCCAAGATGCTGAGTACGTATGCAGCGTCTTCAGCGGTCATCTCGACGGTTGAATGATCGTCATGAATCTCGATTTTTCCAACGCTCTTTGCGGGCAGGCCCGTTGCTTCCGTAATCGCGCCAACGATAAAGTTCGGCGCGATGCGCGCATTGCGTCCAAGGTCCAGCCGCACGATGCTGCGCCCGGACGCGGGAGCGGATGGCGCGCGCGCGGAAAGCGGCTTTTCCGCATTGAGAACAGCGGACGCCTTTGCAGGACGCGCCTTTTCTGCACGGGCGGCGCGCCTTGCGGGGCGTTCGTCTTCCTGGAAGACGGGGCGCTCGTTTTCCGAATGGAAGCACACGAACCCCGGCAGCATATCGCGCGTAAGCTTGATGCCGAGATATTCCTGCAGTTCCAGAAGCTTTTGATACTGGGCGCGGTTGGCGATAAAGGTATACGCGGCGCCCTCCTTCCCGGCGCGGCCGGTCCTGCCGATACGGTGGACATAGTATTCAAGATCCAGCGGCAGGTCGTAATTGATAACGGCGTCGACATCCTGCGCGTCGATACCGCGCGCGGCGACGTCGGTCGCAATGAGCAGGCGGATCGTGCCGCGTTTAAAGGCGCTCATTACGACTGTGCGCTGCGCCTGCTTCATATCGCCGTGGATCGCGTCGCAGGCGACGCCGTCCGCCTCGAAGGAGGCGAGGAGACTATCCACCATCTTTTTGGTATTGCAGAAGATGAGGCCGCGCCGCACGTCGTACATTTCAATCAGGCGCTTGAGCGCTTCGACCTTGCGCGACTGCGGCACCTCAAAATAATGCTGGCGGATCGTCTCGAGCGTCTTGCGCCCGCCGTCGACCGCGATGAGCTGCGCGTCTTTTTGAAACTGCGCCGTCAGGT
>CAKTWY010000068.1 GCA_934630445.1 uncultured Eubacteriales bacterium | reverse complement strand
ACCATGAACTGCGGTGCGGCAGCGCCGCATCGGCTGCGGCCGGTGGCTGCAAGCCAAGCGACAAAGTCGTTTGACGGCCTGTTTATGGCATAATGGAAGCGACATGGCGCGCAATCCGCACGGCCGGACGATGGCCCTCAGAGAGGAGAAAACACAAATGCTCTTTTTAGGTACCGGCGCTGCAGAGGGGTTCCCTGATCCGTTTTGCGGCTGCGAGGCGTGTCTCGCGGCGGAAAAAAGCGACGACCCAAAACTCAAGCGCCGCCGCAGTGCGCTGCTGCTCAACGAAGAGACGCTGATCGACTTCGGTCCGGATGTGATGTTTGCATGCGCGGCCTACGGCGCGTCTTTGCGCAATCTCAGGCATATGTTCCTCACGCATTCACACGAGGATCATTTCAGCTGCTGGAATCTGGCGTATATGGGCATGAGCCAGACGTGGGGCGATCGGCGCATTGCCCTTTACATGTCGCGCGAGGCGCGCGGGCTGATCGAACAGTTTATCGCGTGGGGCGAGCGCTGCGGTCATCCGGATGTGGAAAATCAGCTGCGCAACACCGAGAAATATTATGAGTTTGTAACGGTGGAGCCATTTCGTACCTATCATGTTGACGATATGAACGTCATGGCTGTCTACGGCAGACACGACGGCTTTGCCGCCGGGGAAAAATCGCTCAATTATTATTTTGAGACGCCGCGGCAGGGCAATGTCTTTTACGCTTCCGATACGGGGCGCGTGTATGACGAGACGTACGATGCGCTCTAGGGGAAGCGGCTGGATACGCTCATCATTGAGGGCAGCTTTGGGAAAAAGCCGCTTGGCCAGGAAAACGGCCATCTTTGGCAGGAGACGCTTTGCGAAGCGCTCGACCGGCTGATCGCGCAGTCGACGATCACCAGCGCGACGCAGATCTATGTCACGCACATCGCGCACCATGGCCGGTACACGCACTATGATTATGAAGCATACCTTCAGGCACGCTACGGCGAGCGCATCCACGTGGCGTACGACGGGCTTCGGGTATAGCGGTTGATACAGGCGGCAGCGCGGCGATGAGCCGCGCCGCTGCCATATCAGAATCATGCCGCACGGCGGATAAGGAGGAGACAAAATGTTTCGTGTTGTTTTGATCGACGACGAGCCGTGGGCGCTGCGCGGCCTGCAGCAGATTGTCGACTGGGAGCAGCAGGGGTTTGTGATCGCGGGCGCATATCAGAGCGCGCAGGAGGCGTGGAACAATCTGGCCGCCGATCAGCCCGATGCCATTTTTTCCGATATCCGCATGCCCGGCATGACGGGGCTTGCGCTGATGCAGGCGTGCGCGGCGCTGAAAGAGCCGCCGCTTTTTGTGATGGTCAGCGCTTATGCCGATTTTGAGTATGCCAAGCAGGCGCTCGAGGGCGGCGCATTTGCCTATATCCTCAAACCGCTTGAGGAAGAAAAAATAAAGCAGACCGTGCAAAGGCTGTACGAGCGCCTGCGCCGGCGGCGCGCGCAGGGTCTTGAGGCGCTGCTCACCCGTCAGGTATTCGAGGCTATGACGAATGAAAACGGCTGTGAGGAAGTGGGCACGCGCTTTGACGGACTGGAGGATCTGCCGCAGCCATTCTGCGTGTGGGCGCTGGAGAGTGAGAACGAGCCTGCCGGCGGGCTGACCGCGCCGCTGTGTCTGCGCCTGTCCGATACGCGCCTTGTGTGCGTTTTGCCTGCAGAGCAGGAGCAGGCTTGCCAGACGGGCGTTCTGTGCGGCGTCAGCGCGCCGGGCGGGAACTCCTCCGAACTGCCCTACAGGATCAAGCAGGCGTTTGTCGCGCTCTATACGCTGAAGTTCTGCCGCCATGCCGCGGCCGGGCCGATGCGGTATACCTCTCATACGCGGTATCTGAGAAGGCTCTCAGAGTCGATCGCACTGGATGTTTCGGGCAGGAATTTCCGCCGCGCGGCGGCGGACCTCGCGCTGGTTGAGAACGCCGTGCGCCGCGGCGCGTATATGCTCGACGATCTGGCGCTTTTCTATAACGGCGTGGTGACAATGCTTCTGCATGCCTCGCCCCAGGCCGATATTGCCGAGGAGGTCCAGCCTTTCACAGACTGCTTCCAGATGTACGGGGCAATGCGGAACGCGGACAATCTCTTTTCCGGCCTGCGTGCGCTCATATCCGCCGTCTCCGGGGAGAGTGCGCGCGCTCTTGCGGAAACGCAGGATGATATTGAGCGTGTTGTGCGCTATGTCGATGAGCATTATACAAGCGACATCACGCTTGAGCAGCTTTCCGCGCAGTTCCATCTGAGCCTTTCGCATCTGTGCCGCCTGTTCAAGAAGGCCACGGGTTCCACCTATACGGAGTATGTCACGTCCAGGCGCATGCGCCGCGCGTGCGAGCTTTTGAAAAACACGGCTTTTTCCGTGGCGGAGGTCGGCGTTATGGCGGGCTATTCCGATTATTTTTACTTTAACCGCATGTTTAAAAAATTCAACGGCGTCTCACCCGCCCGATACAGGAGGGAGGCGGCGGATGAAAGTGGTACGTAACCGCGACCTGCGTTCACGCATCACTCTTTTCGCCGCGCTGATGCTGCTGGCGGTCGTGGTGCTCTCGGCGTTTTATTTGATATCCTTCGCCTCGCTGATCTTTTCCAATAACGAGGCGCATTTTCAGCGCCGGGCGCAGGATGAATGCAATATCGTCGGCATGCGCCTGGGCGATATCCGCAAGCAGATGAAGTGGCTGTCGACGGACATGAGCAGCGCGAGCTACTTCAACAGCCAGTCAGAATGGAACAAGTCCGTCTATGCGCGCGCGATCAAAAACAATCTCCAGGGCGTGCTGACTGCGCTGGAGCCGGTAGACGCCGTCATCCTCAGCCTTGCCGACGGAAATGTGACGTTTGAGAGCCACGGCATGGAGGAAACGGCGTTTTTATCCGTTATGAGGCAGATCCGCGCCGCGCGCAGGAATTACCGGAGCTTTCCGTTCCTCTGTGAGCAGGGGGATAAGCGCTTTATGATCATGAACGAACCGCTCACAGCTTTTGACGAAAAAGATATGCGCCAGATGGAGATCGCCCAGATCTATTTTGTCGTCAACGTATCCGCGCTGCTTCCTGCGTATGAGGAGAGCGGCGGTTTCGGCGCGCTTTTGTGGAATTCCGACACGGACACGTGCGTCAGCGCGGTGTCGGATGAGGAGCGGGCGCGCGAACTTCTGGAGAACAGGCAGTTTGACCCCGCGCGCACGCAGGTCGCCTCAGTTCGCCTTTCTGACGGCAAGTATATGTATCAGAGCTTTTCTGTCGGCGAGCCGTCATGGACGTTTGTCACTGCCAGCCCGGAACATAGCCTTGCGGGCGGGGGCGCTATTCTGGCGGTGGGGCTTGCGCTGATCCTGCTGATCCTCGTGCTTGCCGCATCCGCCGTGGCTTCCATCAACCGCGGCATCACGCAGCCGCTTCGCGGCATTACACAGGGGATGGAGCGCATCAGGGGCGGCGACTACCATCACAGGCTGCCGGAGAGCGGAACAAACGAGCTCTCGGAGGTGGCGCGCGGCGTCAACCGCCTGCTGGACGAGCTGCACAGCCGCACCGAGAAAATGATCCAAACGCAGGAGAAGCTTTATGATGCGGAGATCCTGCGCAAAGACAGCGAGTTGATGGCGCTGCGCTGCCAGATCAATCCGCATTTTCTGTACAATACGCTTGAGTGCGTGAGAAGCATCGCTTGGAGCTATCGCGCCGGAGAGGTCACCGAGATTGTCGGCGCCATGATCGGCATTTTCCGCTACTGCACGGCGCCGGAGGGCGTCGTGCGCGTGCGCGACGAGCTGGATTGCTGCCGCAATTACGGCGAAATTATCCGCATCCGCTTTCAGGGGAAATACCGCGTCGTTGTACCCGACGGAGGCGAAGCCGAGCAGATGCGCATATCGAAAATGGTACTGCAGCCCATTGTTGAAAACGCTGTCACGCACGGCCTGGAGGAAAGAACCGGCGAGGGAGAGGTGCGCATCTCCTGCAGCATGACGGAGGACGAGGTGCTCATCCAGGTCAGCGACAACGGCGCGGGCATGACGGAAGAGGAACTGGCCGCGCTCAGGCAGCGTCTTTCCGGGGCGGAGCAGGCGCAGAGGAAAACGCGCGGCGGCGTGGGGCTGTACAATGTCCACCGGCGGCTGCAGTATGAATACGGCCCGGGCTGCGGCTTGGAGGTGACGAGCATCAAAGACGAGGGAACACAGGTGCTTGTTCGCATTCCACGGCTTCGCGCAGCGGAGGAGGAACGCTTATGAGGGCAAAATGCGTGCTTGCGCTGTTGATGCTTGCGCTTTTCTTATGCGTTTGCGGCTGCTGGGCACGCCGCAGCGCGCAGGAGGAAACGGCGGCGGACGAAGAGCAGCCGCTGTTGACCGTCCTTCTCACGCCGGAAGCCGGACGCGTGGCGCCCGCTTCCCTTCTTTTGGAGGATGCGGCATTCCGCACGCGCATCGGGCGCGACGTCGGCGCCATGCTTCAGGTCGAGGTGCTCACGGCCTCCGACAACAGCGGTGATATCGCTGCCGGCCTTTATTCCGAAGATTTCGACGGCGTGCTTTTTTTGACAAAACCCGTGCAGATTGCGCAGCTTGCCGAGCAGGAGTTTCTCCTGGAGCTGAAAAAAGAAGCGAAACAGACCAGCTTTTTTCAAGCGTATCAGGATGTTCAGGTCGCGGGCCGTTACCTTGGCCGCCAGTATGGGCTTTGCTTCCCGGACGGCGCGCTGCAGCAGCAGCACCCGGTGATCGTCGTGCGCACTGATATCCTGGAGCGCGCCGGCGTGATGTACGTTGAACCGACGCCGGCGGCTGTGCACGCTGCGCTCGCGTGCCTGAAGGAGGAGGGCGTCATCCCTCTCGCGGTATCCGGTTCGCCTGCCTCGGACGGCTTTGATCCGCTTTTGAGTCTGTTTTCCATGTCCGGCCGGGGCGTGGGGGAATTTGTATTGCAGAGCGGACGCGCTGCCTTTACCAAAACCATGCCGGCTGCGGAAAAGTATCTTGCCTATGTGCATGGGCTCTATGCGCAGGAACTCATTCCCAAAGACTTTCTGAATATCACGCAGTACGATCTCATTTACATGCTTGCCGAGGGCAAATGCGCGGCCGCCGTGTTTACCGACGGGCTTTATGCGGCCGAGGCGCTTGCAGCGGCGGAGGAACTCGGCGTGTCTGTCGCCGTGGCGCCGTATTCGGCCGCCTGCCGTGTCGGAACGCCAAACGCATACGATAAGCTCACGGGCGTGATAGCGGCGGACGTTTCCGACGAGAGCGCGGCGCTTCGCCTGTTCGAAGCGCTGCAGGCAAATGAAAGCGCCTGGCGTCCGCTCGCCGAGACGGTGCCGGAGCTTCCCGGACAGCCGTATGAGCTCTTCGCGCCGGCAGCTCAGCGCTCCTTCCCTGTCGACCCGGTGGCATACTGCGATTATAATATCGATATGCGCAATACCAAGCGCAGGCTCGATACGACGCTGATCGATTCCGCTTATGCCAAAATCGTTACCGGAGAACTTCCCATCAGCGAATTTTCGGTCATGTGCGCGGATTGGGAAAACGCCGGCGGCGCGACGCTGATTGAAATGTACACGCGCTATTACCATAATGCCCTTTCAGCCGGGCTGCAGTAAAACCGCCGGCGAATCGGCGCAGAATATGCCGGGAAAGCGCAGCATGCGGGGGATTGGAGGAAGGCAATGAAAAATATGATCAAGCGGCTCATGCTGCTGGCCATGTGTTTGACGGTACCGGCCGGCATTGCGGCCTGCCGCGCACAGGAAGAGGGCGGGCCGGAGCAGCCGCCTTTTCCCGGCGGCGGGGAGGGCGGCAGGACCTACGTCATCCGCGTTGCGTGCAACAGCGAGACCTCGCGCGCTGAAAATGTGATCCGTGCGGCCGACCGCCTGACGGAGCAGCTTGCGGCCGAAGGCAGCGGAGATGTGGTCAAGGCGGAGTATATCATCGTTCCGGACGATCAATATGAGCAGCAGATCGCCGTGTGGAACAAGGCCGGCGATCTGCCGGAGCTCCTGGTCACCCCCGGCAACCGCATGGCAAAATTCGCGGACGCGGGCCTGCTGATCCCGGCGGATGACGTCACCGGCGGCGAGGTATACCGCTCGAAGGTGCCCGCGTACATTCTTGAGATGGGCATGGTGGGAGACACCATGTACGGCGTCACGCAGGATATCGAGGCGCGTCCCGTGTGGGTTTTCAAGCCTGCGCTGGAGCGGCTCGGCTGGAGCGCAGAGCAAATTGCGGCCTTTCCGGAAGCAGTGGCGGCGGGCGCGTTCACGCAGGACGATCTTCAGGCGCTGGCAAAGCAATCCGTCGAATGGGGCATCATCCACAGGCCGACGAACGGGGCGGAGTTTCGCATGATGCACATGATTCAGGGCGCCGAGCCGCTGGTCGATGGGAAGGTGGTCATCGACCGCAGCGCGATGATAGATTTCCTGACGTATTTGAGAGAAAATGTCGAGATGGGCCTCTGTCCGGCGCAGCTTACCACTTACAGCTGGGATATCATCGAAGGAGACCTGCAGCCCAACGGAAAGACGCTGTGCTGGTACGGCGGTGTGTGGAACAAATACGATATGATGAACGCCGCCAATGTCACCCCCGAGTATATCGACGAGAATTTTATTCTCATTCTTCCTCCGGTCAAAAACAGGGGGGAGCGGCCTTTCACGTTCTCCGCGCCGCAGTTCTACAACCTTACGCAGCAGGCGAAGTCGGATGAACGGCTGTATCAGTACATTTGCCGCACGCTGGAGATCGTGCTCGACCCGGATATCCAGATGAACACCACCGTCGCCACGAGCCACCTTGCCATTACGCAGGAGACGGCGGATTATCCCGAGTACAGGGAGGACAAGTTCCTTTCAAACGCAACGTACCTTCTCGAGTACACACGTGCCCTCCCGGGGGATGTTGTTCTGAGCCATTTTTACGGCAACGATTTTTTTGCCGCGATTCAGGCCGCGGAGATGACGGCCGACCCCGTTGACAAGATCGCCGATACATTTATTCAGAATGTATCCGATCAAATCGGCGCGGACAATTATATTCTTCAGGACTGACCGCGCACATTCCGGCAGCGTGCTTCCAATTTCTCAGCCGAAACGGAACATTGAATGGAGGAAAAACGATGCTTTACCCTGAAAACACCTCGACCCGAACAAAAGTTGCGCTCGACGGCGTATGGTCGTTCGCGCTCATCGGCCTGCACGAGACGTATGATCCGCAGCGCCCGCTGGAAAACGGCCGCCCGATGCCGGTTCCATGCGCGTACAACGACATCTATGAAGGCCGCGAGATACGTGATCACGTCGGCACGGTGGTCTACGAGAGGACGTTCGACCTGCCGCAGGCGCTGTGCACAGGCCGCCTTTTTCTGCGCTTCGGCAGTGTGACCCATGCGGCGCAGGTGTGGCTGAACGGGAATTTTCTCGGCAGCCACAAAGGCGGCTTCCTTCCGTTTGCGTTTGACGTCACCGACGAGGTGCGCCCCTGCGGCAACCGGCTGACAGTGCTGGCCGACAACATTGTGGACCACAGTACGCTGCCCTGCGGAACGGTACAGAACGTGTCGTATCCCGGAATGGGAACACAGACGCTGGACTTTCCGAACTTCGATTATTTCAATTACAGCGGCATTATGCGCCCGGTCGTGCTGTATGCCGTGCCTGCATCCCACATCACGCAGATTTCGGTTCAGGGCTCTTCCGACGGCGCGTTCCGGTATGCTGTCAAGGCGAGCGGCGCGGGCAGGGTAACAGTGCAGCTGCTGGACGGCGAGGCCGTTCTTTGGCAGGGGGATGCGTTCAGCGCTGCGGGGCGCGCGGAAGATATCGTACCCTGGTCGCCGTGCACGCCGCATCTGTATCGGCTGCGCGTGCTTTTTGACGGAGAGGACGGCAGCAGGGATCAGTATGACGAGTTCTTCGGCTTCCGCGACGTGTGCGTGCGCGGCGGCGCGCTTTTCCTGAACGGGCAGCCGCTCTATCTGAAGGGCTTTGGCAAGCATGAGGATGTTCCCGTGCTCGGGCGCGGGTTTTCACAGGCCTATAATGTGAAGGATCTTGGGCTTTTAAAATGGCTGGGCGCGAACTCCTTCCGCACGAGCCACTATCCATACAGCGAGGAAATGATGCGCCTGTGCGACCGGATGGGCATCCTCGTCATCGACGAGACGCCTGCCGTCGGCATGCACACCACGTTTACTGCCACGGGGATGAAGATCGACGTGCACTCGCCCACCTGGGAAACGCTTCGCACCCAGGAGCATCACCGGGAGGTCCTGCGCGATATGATCCAACGCGATCAGAACCATCCGTGCGTCATCATGTGGAGCATCGCCAACGAGCCGGCCAGCGAAGAGGCAGGCGCGTATGCGTATTTCAAGCCGCTGTTCGACCTGGCAAAGGAGCTCGATCCGCAGAAGCGCCCGCTCACGTTCGCCACGCACGGGGAAGCGACAGTTGAAACATGCGAGGTGGCGCAGCTGTGCGACGTCATCATGCTCAACCGCTATTATGGGTGGTACAGCCAGGAGGGCGATCTGGCAGCGGCGGCGGCCATTCTGGATGATGAGCTTGAGCGATATCACGCCCGATATCCTGACAAGCCCATCATGCTTGGCGAATTCGGCGCAGATGCGATCGCGGGCTTTCACGACAGCACGCCGCAGATGTTTTCAGAAGAGTACCAGCGCGACATGATACGCGCGTACTGCCGCGTGCTGGACGGCAAGGCGTATATCTGCGGCGAACATGTATGGAACTTTGCGGATTTTGCCACGGCGGAGTCCGTCAAGCGCGTGCAGGGCAATAAAAAGGGCGTATTTACGCGCGAGCGCAAGCCGAAGCTTGCCGCCTGGTATCTGCAGGAGCGGTGGCAGGAGGGGCCGGACGCCGAGCGGGAGGAAGCGTCCGCCAGGCAGTGAGCCGGTGCGCAGATGCACCGGGGCGTCCGACACGGTCTGACGTATGAATGATTTTTTTAGAGAGGAAATCTGCAAATGAATGAACGCAAGGTGGAACTTGGAAGCCAGATCTTTGTAAACCGCGACGACTCTCCGGAGACGATACGCACCTGGGTGCGCCGATTTGACGAGGCGGGCCTGCGCGTGATCCGCATTTTCCTTTTTTGGGATCATGTCGAGCGGCGCGAGGGCGTGTGGGATTTCACGCAGTACGACGCGCTCTTTGACGAGGCGGCGGCGCGCTCTCTTTCCGTCGTCGTCACGCTGATGCCCGTCTCGCCGCCGGGTTGGATGCGCCTGACGGGCGGCGTGCAGGACGTCGGAGATCTGGACGACCCCGTCTTCTGGTCGCGCGCGCTCGATTATGTCACGCGCGCCGCGCGCCGGTATACCTCGCACCCGGCGCTGCATTCCTGGATTTTGTGGAACGAGCCGTCCAGGCGCGTGCCGCGCTGCCCGTCTTCCATGCGCGCCTACCGCGCGTATCTGGAAAAGGCCTACGGCGGCGATATCGAAGCGCTGAACCGCCTGCACTACAGGCAGTACGATTCCTTCTTGCAGATCGGCGAGGGGGAGGAGGCGGCCACCCAGGCGATGAGCTTTACCGGCTATGCAGAGGCGCTCGACTGGATGCGCTTCAACGTCGCGAATCTGACGGAGAAGCTTTCGGACATTGCCGCCGCCGTCAGGAAGGAAGACGATCATCCCATTCACATCAACCCTCACGGCCTCGCCTATCACGAGCTGCAGGGCCAGTCCGTCTTCGAGCAGGCGAAGCTCGTCGACTTCATCGGCTGCTCGGCGCATCCGTCGTGGCACTCCTCGCGTTTTCCGCGCGAATATCTCGCACGCTCGGTCGCGTACTTCGCCGATCTGATGAAAAGCGCCACCTGCGCCCCGGACGGCCGCTTCTGGGTGACGGAGCTGCAGGGCGGCACGAATATTTTCTCCGGCTGGGAATACCTCTGCCCGGATGAAAAGACGCTCTCTCTCTGGCTGTGGGAGAGCATTGCCTCCGGCGCGGAGAAGGCTGTGTTCTGGTGCTTCAACACGCGCACCGACGGCTTTGAGGCCGGCGAGTGGGGCCTGGCCGCGCAGGACGGCGGCCCTTCGGCGCGCACACGCGCTGCCGGAGCGGTCGCGCGCACCCTGCGTGAGAACGCGCAGCTCTTTACCGCCGCGCGCGCCCCGCGCCCGCGCGTCTGGATCTTATACTCCATCGACAGCTGGAACCTCGCCGCCGTCGAGGGGCGCGACAACAACAAGTGCAACCCGCGCAACCGCTACCACACCTCCGACGCGCTCTGCTCGGCCTATCTGATGCTCGGCGATCTGTCCATCGAGGCGGGCTTTATCGACGAGGAGGGCATCGCGCAGGGGCGCATCGGCGCGGGCGATATTCTCATCGCCCCCGGCACGTTTTCCATGCGTGCGGAACACGTGCGTGCCGTTGAAGCGTTTGTTGCGCGCGGCGGCACGCTCATCGCCGACGGGCTTTTCGCCTATAAGGATCAAAACGGGTATCTCGTCGAGGAGAACCGCGCCTGCGCCGAGCGCATTTTCGCCGCTTCGCTGCACGACATTTCCTGCACGGAGCAGCCGCTGCGCATGGACGCGCCCTTTGGCGCGGCGGACGGCTGGTTCCTCCGGATTGACACCGCGGCGCAGAGCGGCTGCGTCAGCCTCGCCTCGTTCGAGGATGGCGCGCCGGCCGTTACACAGTGCGTGAACGCGTCGGGCGGCAGCGCCGTGCGCATCAACAGCGTGTTTTTTCAGAAGTATATCGTCGAGCCGGACGGCGAGCGCCTCGCCTTCTTTGCTGCGCTGCTGAAAAAGCTGGGCGTTTCGCCTTCCGCGCTTCGCAACCCCACGGCGTCGCTGCATCTGCGTACGCTCGAAACGCCGGAGGGCGCGCTCCTGTTCCTCATGAATGCCGGCGATGGGGCGCAGGCATGCGTGACTTGCGCCGCGCAGGATGGAGTCTCGCTCATCAGCGGCGGCGGCGCGCTGCGGCGCGAAGGCGATGCCGTGTGCGTAGAAGTGCCGGCGCGCAGCGCGGCGGTTCTTCGCGTGCAGCGCGGCTGAATTCCGCGTTTCCGCCGCGCGAGATGTGTCTGCGCGCATAAGATTCGCCAATGCCTTTTATTGTTGGCATCCTTCATAAAAAGCAGGGCGCGGAGCTTTTGCTCCGCGCCCTGCGCGTTTGAAACGGTTATCCGCGTTTCAGCCGGAATTATGCGCCCGCTTTCACGCGTTCGAATTCGTCCTGGATCGCCTCGGACGGGGCTTTCGTGCACAGAGAGACGATGATGATCACCGCGCAGGATAAGACAAACGCAGGGAACAGCTCGTAAATGCCGAATATACCGCCCATGGGCTTTAAGGCGAGCTTCCAGATAAAGACCGCCGCGCCGCCCGTGACCATGCCCGCGATCGCGCCGGCGCGCGTCGTGCGCTTCCAGACCAGGGAGAAGAGGATGATCGGCCCGAACGTCGCGCCGAAGCCCGCCCACGCGAAAGACACGATGGTAAAGATCACGCTGTTTTCATCCCAGGCGATGACCATACCGATCAGCGCGATCACAAGCAGCACGATGCGCGACACGCGCATGACCTGCCGGTCCTCCGCGTCCTTTTTGAGGATGCCTTCAAAAATATTTTTGGAGAAGGCGGACGCCGCGATCAGGAGGTACGAGTCGGAAGAACTGATCGTCGCCGCGAGGATGCCTGCCATGACAAGGCCCGCCAGGATCGGCGGCAGGAGAAGCTGCGCCGAGGTGATAAATACGTTCTCCGCGGCCGACGCGCTGGCAAGCGCCGCCTCCGCCGGGAAGAGCGCGCGCCCCGTTACGCCGATGAGCACCGCCGCGAACAGGGAAATGACGACCCATACCGTCGCGATGCGGCGCGAGCGCTTCAGCTCGTCCGCATGGCGGATGGCCATAAAGCGCAGCAGCACCTGCGGCATGCCGAAGTAGCCGAGGCCCCAGGAAAGGGTCGAGATGATCGTGAGAAGGCCGTATTTGCCCGGCTCGCCGAAAAGCGGCACGCCGTTTGAGGAGAGCTGCATGCCCGCCGCGTCGACCTGCGGGGTCGCGATCGCGGTGGGGGAGAAGTAGCCGGGGATGGCCCGCGCATTTTCAAGCACCGCGTCGAGACCGCCGGCGGCGATCGTTCCGAGCGTAACGACCGTCACAAGCGCGATGATCATCACAACCGCCTGCATAAAGTCGGACGCGCTCTCAGCCAGAAAACCGCCGATAAACGTATAGAAAATGACGAACAGCGCCCCTGCGATCATCATCGAGTGATAGGAGAAGCCGAAAAGCGTGGAAAAGAGCTTTCCGCAGGTGACGAAGCAGCTCGCCGCGTATACGGTGAAGAACACCAGAATGAAAAGCGCCGCGATAC
>CAKTWY010000067.1 GCA_934630445.1 uncultured Eubacteriales bacterium | reverse complement strand
CCCACCAGTCGGGCAGGAGATAGATCGCGCGAAGCTCACGCACCGTGCCCTCCAGGTCGTCGTCCGGCGCGGCCAGGCTGAAAAAACCGGCCGCCTGATCGTCTGAAAGACACAAAAAATGTTCTCCATCACCTGTGGAAAGGCGGCTGCGCCAAAGCTCCGTGCGCATGGCAGGATCGGTCCATTCGGCGAGGAACGCCTCCGGCATCAGGCCGCGGTATGCTGCCGCCCACGAGTCGCAGTGGATGCGCGCGAGGGTTTCCGCATCTGCGCATACGGCGGGGCGGATCGTCAGCTTCATTTTTTCTCCCCCCGCAGCTCCACGCGGCGGATCTTGCCGCTGATGGTCTTGGGCAGTTCATCCATGAATTCCACCACGCGCGGATACTTATACGGCGCGGTGAGGTTTTTGACATGCGTCTGCAGCTCGCGCTTGAGCTCCTCCGACGGCGTGTAGCCGCGCGCGAGGACGATCGTCGCCTTGACGACCTGCCCCCTTACCGGGTCGGGTGTGCCGGTCACGGCGCATTCGAGCACCGCCGGGTGCTCCATCAGTACGCTCTCGATCTCAAACGGCCCGATGCGGTAGCCGGAGGATTTGATCACATCGTCCGTGCGGCCGACATACCAGAGATAACCGTCCTCGTCGCGCCAGGCGAGATCGCCCGTGTGGTAAAGCCCGTTTTCGCACCAGACGTTTTTCGTGCGCTCCTCATCGCGGTAGTAGCCGCCCGACATGCCGCACGGGCGGCCGTTTGAGAAGTCGATGACGATCTCGCCCGATTCGCCGCTCTTCGCCTCTTTGCCATCGTGGTCGATGAGATGGACCCTGTACGCCGGGGACGGCTTGCCCATGGACCCGGGCTTGGGCTCCATGCCCTTGAGCGTGCACACGGTGAGCGTCGTCTCCGTCTGGCCGAAGCCCTCCATCAGCTTCAGGCCCGTGAGCTGGTACCACTGCTTGTAGACCTCGGGGTTGAGCGCCTCGCCGGCGATCGTCGTGTACGTCAGTGACGACAGGTCGAATTTCGACAAGTCCTCTTTGATGAAAAAGCGGTAGATCGTCGGCGGCGCGCAGAAGGTGGTGATATGGTGGCGCTGGATCATATCGAGCACATCGTGGCCCGAGAATTTATCGAAGTCATAGGTGAACACGCCAGCCTCGCACAGCCACTGACCATAGAGCTTGCCCCACACGGCCTTTCCCCAGCCTGTGTCCGCCACGGTGAAGTGCAGGCCGTCGGGCACGACGTTGTGCCAGTGGCGCGCGGTGATCATGTGTCCGAGCGGATAGGTGAAGTCGTGCCACACCATTTTCGGCATGCCTGTCGTGCCGGAGGTGAAGTACATGAGCATTTTGTCGCCGTTTTGCGGCAGTTCTTCCTTCGGCAGATTCAGCACCGGCGAGGCCCCGGCGACGAGCTTGTCGAAGTCGAGCCACTCGCCGCGCGCGCCGCGCGCCATGAACATCGCACGCAGCCCGCCGCATTCCTTCGCCGCTTCCATGGCGTGCTCGGCGACGTCGCCGTCGGGCGTGCAGACGATCGCCGAGACCGACGCGGCCTTGAAGCGGTAAACAAAGTCTTTCTTCGTCAGCAGGTTCGTCGCCGGGATGACCATGGCGCCGATCTTATGCAGCGCCACGATCGCGTACCAGAACTGATAGTGGCGCTTTAGGACGAGCATCACCGCGTCGCCCTTTTTGATGCCCAGGTTTAAAAACACGTTCGCCGCCCGGTTCGACAGCTCCGACATCTCGCCGAAGGTGAAGGTGTGCTCCTCGCCTTTGTCGTTGGTCCAGAGCATGGCGCGGCGTTCAGGGTCTTTTTTCGCAAGCGCGTCGACGACGTCGTAGCCGAAGTTGAAGCGCTCCGGCACGCGGATGTCAAAGCCGACAAGCGTGCCGTTTTCGTCGAAAGTTTCTTCGCAGTACTGTTTATATAATAAGCTCATGGTATGAATTCCTCACTTCACTCGATTTCGTCTGAAGATTTATTTCGCCTCGTCGGTCTTCATGACCATGGCGAGAAAGGTACACGGCTGGCCGCCGACAGCGATCATGCCGTGCGGGCGCTGAGAATTGTAGTACACCGCGTCGCCGGGATTGAGCGTTTCGATATGGCCGTCGTGGCAGAATTTGAGGCTGCCGGAGAGGATGAAGTCAAACTCCTGCCCATTGTGGCTGGACAGGGCGATCGGGCGCGTCTGCTCCTCATCGAAGTACGGCGCCGTGACGAGGAACGGCTCGGCCATCCTGTCGCGGAAGAGGTAGGCGAGGTTCTGATACTCAAAGCCCGCGCGGCGCTTCATCGGCAGGCCTTCGTTTTTGCGGATGAGCGAATAGCCGGAGAGCTTCGCCGTTTCGCCCGTCAGCAGCTCCGTCATGTCCACGCCGAAGCGGACCGCGCATTTATAGAGGAAGGTGAAGGAAAAGTCCTTTTCCCCGTTCTCGCACGCGAGATATTCTTCCAGCGGCACGCCCGTTACCTCAGCCATTTCCTCGGGGGTAATGTCCATCATATCGCGCAGGCCGCGGATGCGCTCGGCTACTTCTGTGAGAATAAATTCCATCATACAGACCTCCTGCAAATTGTTTTCTTGTTGTGTGTATAAAATTAAATAGGTCCGTCCCAAATCGGGACGGACCTTGAAAATCCGCGGTACCACCCAAATTGACGCTTTCGCGCCCGCTCAGCGAGTTCCAGCAAACTCCGGCCCTTAACGCGGGCAAACGTAGCGGCTTACTCATTTTTTCAGCCCTCTGCTCACAGGGGATGTAAACGGGTGATACGCACGCTGCCTTACACCGGCCGGCAGCTCTCTTCGCTTTGCATCATCGTTCGGTCCTGTTCATCGCATTTGAATTGGTGTATGCAATTAAGTGTTGAGGAGAGTATATTACAATCCGTCAGTCCTGTCAAGAAGAATTTTTCACAAATTTTCATACCCTACACCGGCCGCAGGCACTGCAGCGCCGGCACGTTGCGCGCGATGCCGAACAAAATGAGCACCGCGATCATCGCATACAGCATGCGCTCCTCGGCGCGCGTGGGGCGGCACGTGCCCGTGCGCACATAGCGCCGGGCCATCCGCACGGCGATCACCAGCGCCGCCGGGGCCAGGAGCATGATCGCCTGGTTCGCCCGCCACGCCGCGGCGAAGTCGAGGCGCAGCAGCGCCAGGCACATGCGGCTCACGCCGCATCCCGGGCAGTAAAGCCCCGTAAGCGCGTTCAGCGGACACGGGATCAAAACCCGCCCTGCAGCGATGCACAAAAGCGCATAGACAAGGCCGGCTGCAAGCAGCCGGCCTGTCGCGATGAGAAGCCTTCTCCGCCTGTCACGCATTGGGCAGGCACTGGTTCAGCTCGTTCTGCATCAGCGCGTAGGCGACGATGCCGACACCGAGCAGCGTCAGTACAAGGTACAGGATCGGCGCGCTCGAACTCGGAACGCCGCGCTGGGCGTGGATCGCCTCGACCGTTTCACCCATCTTGTACGCCCAGTAGATGCCGTAAATGCCGCAGGTGATGATCGAGAAAAGTACGACCATACCGCCGCTCGTGGCGTTCGGCCTGCCGGATACGGCGCTGAGCTCGTCGTTGAGCATCGCCATCCACACGAGGCCGTAAATGCCGCATGTTACGATGGTCAGGATGATGGATACCGCGATGTTTCTCTGTTTCATATCAATTCCCCCTCACTGCGTATGCGGGTTTTCCCCGCAATATCAGCATACCATAGGAAAGAGCGCCCCGGCAAGTAAAAATACACAATCCGTAAGATGGAAAATAAAACTGCGTGCAGCCGGGTTATTTCAGTGCGTTCAGCTGCGCTGCGAGCACGCCGGCAAAGGCTTTGGCCGAGCGGAGCGCCTCGTTCAGGGAGTTCCCGCTCGTGCCGACCTCGAGGATCATCGAGCCGAGCGTCGCGTGCTGGTTGAAGCGCTCGTTGCGCACCTGGATGGGGCGCATGATGTTTTCATACTTTGTGTTCATCGCGCCCTGAAGGCCAAGCATGAATTTCAGGTTTTCCTTCCAGTTGTCATGCGTCAGCCCGCCGCCGTTCGTACCTGCGACGAACATCAGCTGCGCCGCCTTCTGCCCGTCTATTTCGCATACGGTTTTGTATTTTGTGCCGTTTTTGGCGACCATGGCGTCGCGGTGCACGTCGATGACGACCTTGATCGACGGATTTTTCTTCATTGCGGCGGAGATGCCCGCCAGCGAGCGCGTGTATGCCCCGCTGTACTTCGGCTGGTCGTACATGGTGCGGTCGTGTATCACGCCGATCCCGTTTTCCTTCAGGATGCGCTCGATCTCGTCGCCCACGCGCACGACGTTCTGCGTCAGATCCGTGCTGCGGTCGCTCGTGCTGTCGTCATATGTCGTCACGCCTTCCGGCGTGTAGGATTCGCTCCCATGCGTGTGGATGATCAGCACCTGCGGCGCGGCGCCGAGCTTGAGTTTGAGCTTTTCTTTCAGCAGCGCGTCGACATCCACCGTGAGCGAGGAGCTGTTCTGTACAAGCACTTTGCCCGTGCCGATATAGCTTTCCGACGCGAGCGGGCTGATCGTGATATCCGAAACCGGGTTTTTACCGGCGCCGGGCAGCTCGAAGACAAATCCGCCCTCAGGGATACTGCCGGGCTGGGCCACTTCCTCCGGGAGGAAGGATTCGCCCTCCTCGGCAAGGTCGTCCGTGCTCACGGCGCCGTCCGGCGCATCCGCCGTTTCGGACGTACTTTCCTGCGTATGTACCGGGGCGGAGGTCTCGATCGCCTCCGTCTCCCCGCCCGGCGGCGGCCATGGCAGGCCGAGTCCCGCACAGAAGAGCTCCAGCGCCGTCTCCGGCTCGCTCACCATCTTTTGAAGCGCTCCCTCCGCCATCGCGTTTACGCCCAGCAGATATAAAAGCGTCAAAAGCGCGAGGCCCCCTGTCAGTATACCCAGCGGCGCAGCCAGATCCCTGAGCCTGCTGCGCCGGGCGATGCGTCTTCCTGCCATGCCGGTTCACATCCTTCAACATAATGCTCTCATGACTTTATGATACACGTGCCCGGTGCCTTTTATGACAGGAACATGTCGATGTCCGCAAGGTCGATCCCATCGTGAAGGGCCAGGTTGATGCCGTAGCCGATGATCTTCGCCGCGTCCGACATGTAGCGGTCGATGTCCTTGGGCGTGACGATCAGGCTGCCGCCGCTTTTCAGCAGTTCCTGCGGGTCAAGGTCGGGTACGCCCGCCTCCTGCGCGATGTCCAGCGCCAGCGTCGCCGCGTCGACCACCGTCGGCACGCCGATGGCGATGACCGGCACGCCGAGGCTCTTTTCCGTGATCTCGGCTGCCGCGTTGCCGACGCCCGAGCCCGGCGTGATGCCCGTGTTTGAGATCTGCACCGTGCTGCACAGGCGCGACAGGCGCCGGGACGCGAGCGCGTCGATGACGATGATGCACGCCGGGGCGACCCGCTCGGTCACGCCGCGTATGATTTCCGCCGTCTCCACCCCCGTGATGCCCAGAACGCCGGGTGTCACCGCGGCGACGGGGCGGAAATCGCCGAAATACTGCGGCACGCGGGAGACGAGGTGGCGCGTGACCATCACGTGTTCCGCCGTTTTTGTGCCAACGGCGTCCGGCGTGATGCCGCGGTTGCCCAGGCCAGCGACGAGCACGGTGCCGCTGCGCGGCACCAGCTCGCGCAGTTCGTGCGCGATCGTCTTCGCCCCGCGCGGGAATGCGTCCTGCTCACGGCGGATGAGGTCGTGCAGTTCAATGGTGATATAAACGCCGCGCGGTTTTCCGATGGCGGCCTCTCCGCGTTCGTCCAGCACCTCGACGCGCGTCACAGGGTAGCCGTTTTTTTCATACTCGTCGCACTTGACGCCGTCCGGCTCGCCGCTTTGCCCGGGCGCCTCGCCCATCGCGATTTCCCGCGCCTCAAGCGCGAGGTCGGTGCGTTTCAGGTTTTCAGCCATGGCGCTGCCTCTCTTTCTGATCCCTGCGTTTGTGTAAAAGGAATCTCCGTTTTCTAGTTTTCCGAATTTTTTGGTTTTCATGTGAGAAAAACTTTTAAAAAGATATTGCATTCGAAAACGAATAATGGTACAATAATGTGCACTGATGATTTTAGTTAAGGAGGTGGACAAACATGCCGAATATCAAGTCTGCCAAAAAACGCGTTAAGGTCACCGCGGTGAAGAACCTCAATAACGCCATGGCGAAGTCGGAGCTCAAGACCTGCATCAAGAAGTTTGACGCCGCGCTTGCGACCGACAAGACCGCTGCGAAGGAAGCGTACACCGTCGCGGTCAGCAAAATCGACCGCGCTGTTTCGAAGGGCATCCTTCATAAAAACACCGCTGCGAGAAAAAAGAGCGCGTTAACCTTAAAGCTCAACGGCGCGCAGTAATTGAATGATGACAATAAAAAGGCTGTTGCTTATGCAACAGCCTTTTGTTTTTGTATGGACGAGGGGAGCAGGAGATCGTGCTCCGACTGACGAGATCCCCTTGTCGTCCTCAGGCCGTCAGGCCGAAGGATCCCGTCCGCAGGAAGGCGTGCTTCATCAGCCTTCCGTTCTGCAGACAGGCTCCCCCGCTGACGCTCAGGATGACAGCACCCCTGTCATTCTGAGGAGCAAAGCGACGAAGAATCCCGTCCGCAGGAAGGCGTGCTTCATCAGCCTTCCGTTCTGCAGACAGGCTCCCCCGCTGACGCTCAGGATGACAGCACCCCTGTCATTCTGAGGAGCAAAGCGACGAAGAATCCCGTCTGTAGGAAGGCGTGCTTCATCAGTCTGCCGTTCTGCAGACAGGCTCCCCGCTGACGCTCAAGATGACAGGGAGAATATCAAAGCCGCACGCGCCCCTGCGATTCCCAGCGCTCGAAACAGAAGACCTCCTCCGCGCTCTTCCTCACGCGCGGGCGGCCCTCCTCGGCGGCGTAGCCGAGCGGCGCGACGGCGATGACATCCGCGTCTGCGGGGATGCTTAAAAGCGTCTTCACATCGCTGTTTGAAAACGCCCCCAGCCAGCACGTCGAAAGCCCCAGCTCCTGGGCCTGAAGCATCATAAAGGACAGGGCGATCGAGCAGTCGACCGTGCGGGCGCTCTGCCCGCAGGGCATGTCGCGCTGCTCATATGCGCACAGCACCAGGATCACGGGCGCCTGCGCCACCCAGAGCTGGTTGCAGCACGCTTTGGCCAGACGCATACGCGTCTCTTCTTCGCGTACGGCGATAAATTTCCATTTTTGTCCGTTGGAAGCGGACGGGGCAAGACGCCCCGCCTCGAGGACCTTCAGGAGTTTCTCTTCCTCCACCGTGTCAGGCAGATACTTGCGGATGCTTTTGCGCGCGTTGATCGCGTCTGCGACATGCATGAAAAACGCCCCTTTCAGTGTTCGGTTTCTTCCGCGCGGGCTTTGCGCCCTGCGGGGAACGATTTCATCATAGCACAAAGCGCGGCGCGCATGCAAGGGCGCTATTCGTGCACGTATGCGTCCAGGCGCTCGATCTTTTCCTGCCTGCCGATGACGACGGCCACGTCGCCCTCGCGGAAGACGTACGATGGGTCGACCTCGGTCATCGTTTCGCCGCCGTGTTCGATCGCGACGATATTCAGGCCGAATTTCCGCCTGAAATCCAGCTTTACGATGCTCTGCCCGATCAGCCTGCCGCGGATATGGATAGCCGCGATGTCCACGCCGTGCGTCAGACTGATGTAGTCCGGCACGCCGGAGAGCAGCTTCTTTGCCAGGCGCACGGCCATGTCGTGCTCGGGGTAGACTACCTCTGCGCCGATCTTTTCCAGCACAAGGCCCTGGTCGGGGCTGATGGCCTTGGCGATGACGCGCGGCACGCCCAGACTCACGACGTTGAGCGTCGTGAGGATGCTTGTGTCGATCTTTTCGCCGATGCAGACGATGACGACGTCGCAGTTTTGGATTCCCGCGTCTTCCAGCACCTCGCGTGTGAGCTCCTGCGCGACGAAAGCGTGCTCCGTATAGTCGCGCAGCTCCTTTACTTTCAGCGGACTGCTGTCGATGACAAGCACGTCGCTGCCCGATTCGGCGAGCGTGCGCGCGAGCGCCGAACCGAACCGCCCCAGGCCGATGACGCCGTACGAGAGCGCTGTTTTATTTTTGAACATAAATCTGCTTCCTTTCTGAAACCGGATGGCCGCCGAAGCTATCCGATGGTGATATCTTCCTCAGAATAGCTGACCTGCGGCGCCGCGCGGAAGGACCAGAGCGAGGCGATCGTCACCGGGCCGAGCCTTCCGATGAACATGATGAGGATGAGGATGAATTTTGCGCCCGTGCACAGCTCGGGCGTGATGCCGGTCGACAGGCCCACTGTGCCGAAGGCGGACGTCACCTCGAACAGGAGCGCGAGGAACGTGTATTCCGGCTCGAGCAGGCACAGCGCAAACGTGCCCGCCGAGACGACGAGCGCTGCGAGCAGCGTGATGACGAACGCCTTGTACACCACCTCGTGCGGGATGCCCCGCCGGAAGGCGCTGCACGGCCGGTTCGTCGCCGCGCTTTTTGTCGCCTGCACAAGGGCGAAGAGCGTCGAAGTCTTGATGCCGCCGCCGGTCGAGCCGGGCGAAGCGCCGATGAACATCAGTATCGTCAGTGTGAACAGCCCGGCGCTTGAAAACGAGCCGATCGGATAGGTCGAAAAGCCCGCCGTACGCGCCGAAACGCTCTGAAAAAGCGCGCCCAGCCACGTGATGTCCTCGGTGAGCCTGAGGATCAGCGTTCCCACCGCGATGAGCACAATGCTGGTGACGATGACCACCTTGGAATGGAGCGCGAGTTTGCGGAATGACCGCTTCTTAAAGCAGTCGAGAATGACGAGAAAGCCGATCCCGCCGAAGAAAATAAGCCCGCATGTCGTCAGGTTCAGCAGCACGTCCTGCTGGTAGGGGATCAGGTTGCGCAGCCCGCCCAGGATATCAAAGCCGGAATTGTTGAACGCCGCGATCGAATGGAACAGGCTGATGCCCAGCGCGTCAAGCGGGCTGTAATCCTGTACGAAAACGAGGAAGCTGAGCGCCGCGCCCGCGGCCTCAAAGCAGAGGGTGAGCAGCAGCACGTTCTTCACCAGCTTCACCGCTCCGCGCATGGTCGACGTCGCCATCGCCTCGCGCACCAGCAGGCGCTCTTTCAGGCTCACGCGTCGGTGCGCGAGCAGAATAACGCCCACGCCGACCGACGTCACGCCAAGCCCGCCCACCTGAATCAGCAGCGCCACCACCGTGCGCCCAAAAACGGAGAAGGTATCTGCCGTATCAACGGCGATAAGCCCGGTCACGCATACGGCGCTCGTCGAGGTGAAAAGCGCGTCGATGAGCGCCACATCCACTCCGGCGCCGCGCGACACGGGCAGCAGAAGCAGCGCTGTGCCGGCAAGAATTACGGCTGCAAAGCCGAGCGACAAAAGCCGCGCCGGCGGCTGTTTTTTGAAAAATTGCAGGATCCGTTTCATATCGCCTCGTCGCCCTCCGCCATGCGGTAGCCCACGCCAACCTCCGTCAGAATATGCTGCGGAGCGGCGGGGTTCTCCTCCAGTTTGCGCCGGATATTCGCCATGTTGACGCGCAGGATGGTGTTGTCCTCCGGCAGATACGGCCCCCAGACCTGCTGCATGATGTAGTCGTATGTCAGCACGCGCCCGTGGTTCTGCGCGAGCAGGGCGATGATCTTGTATTCGATCTGCGTCAGATGTACGCTCGCTCCGGCGCGCGTCACCTCGCGCAGCGCAAAGTCGATCGCAAGCGCGCCGTGACGGTAGCGCACGGCCGCCTCGCCCGCAGTGCGGCGCGCCATGCGCAGCGAGGCGCGGATGCGCGCAAGGAGCTCCGCCGCACCGAACGGCTTTGTGATATAATCGTTCGCGCCCAGGTCGAGCGCTTCCACCTTTTCCGCTTCGCGTTCGCGCGCGGACACGATGAGCACCGGCCCTTCGTACGACGCGCGCAGGCGGGAGAGTACCTCCAGCCCGTCCATGCCGGGCAGGCCCAGGTCGAGGAGCACCGCGTCCGGCTGATGTGACGCCGCTGCGATGAGCGCCTGCTCGCCGTTTTCAGCGATTGTCACGCTGTAGCCGTCTGCCGTGAGGATGGAGGAGAGGATGTGCGCGATTGCGCCCTCGTCCTCAACAACGAGAATTTTTGCTTTTATGGCCGTCATGGGAAGTGCCTCCTTTTGAAAAGCCCCTGCAGGGCCGTGCTGGATGATACGCCGCTTTTACAGCGGCAGTGTGAAGCGGATACGCGCGCCGCCGTCGGGGGCGTTTTCCGCAAGAATTGTGCCGCCGTGTGCGGTGACGATCGCCTGGCAGATCGAAAGCCCCACCCCCAGGCCGCGTGAGCGGTCGCTGCGTGCGGTGTCGCGCGCGCAGAACGGACCGAAGCGCTCGCCGAGCGCCTCGGCGGGCAGGCCGTGCCCATGATCGCGCACTTCAAAGACGGCGTTGGTTCCCTCGGCATATACGCGCGCTTCGACCGGCGCGTCGGCGCCGCTGTGCTTGATGGCGTTTTCGGTCAGGTTGATGAGCACCTGCTCGATCAGCGTCGCATCCATCGGCGCCATGATGAATTCGTCCGGCGCCCGGACTGTGAGCGCTGCCGCAGGGTAGCGCGCGGCGATATGGCTCGCAGCCTGGGCGAGGACCTCCTCGAGCGGCTCCGGCTTTTTGTGCAGGCTCGGCGCGCCCCCGCTGACCTTTGTGACGGAGAGGACGTTTTCCACCATGTGCAGCAGCCAGTTTGACTCGTCGCTGATATCGCGCAGCAGGCGCGTGCGGGTCTGTACGTCAAGGCGCTCACCGCTTTCGAGCAGAACTGCACTCGCCCCGAGAATGCAGGTCAGCGGCGTGCGCAGATCGTGGGAGATCGCGCGCAGCAGGTTTGCGCGCATGCGTTCCTTCTGCTGGGCGACTTCGGCCCGCTGCCGCTCGTCCGCCAGGCGCTGACGCTCAAAAAAGAGCGAGAACTGCGAAAGCATCAGTCCGAAAAATGCCGTTTCTTCCTGCGTGGGCGGCGTCAGACCACGCGAAAGGATGCCGGCCACTGCGCTGACATTGTTTTCAACGGCAAGCGGGTAGTAGGTAAAGGCGCATCCCCCCGCGTGCGCGCTGGCATGGCCGGCGCATTCGCCGTGCGAAAAAACAGCCTGCACGGCCTGCGCTTCATCGCCGAGCGGACCGTCATAGGCGCCTGCGGTGCGCGGCGCGTCCGGCGCGTTTTTTAGAAACACCCGCACCGGGCGCCTGAGAAAGGCGGAGAGGCACTCCGCTGCGAGGGCGGCCGCCGCGCCTTCGTCGCGCGCCGTCAGAAGGCGCAGGCTGATGGCGTTGAGCTCCTGCATGCGCCGCTCGCGCGCCTGCGCGGCGGCTTCGCGCTCTTTCAGCGAGGTTGCCAGCGCACTTGTCACGAATGCGACCGACAGCATGATCGCGAAGGTGAGCGGATATCCGCTCAGCGTAAAATCGAATGCGAAATACGGATATGTAAAGAAATAATTTGTACCGATCACGCCCAGCACCGCGCACAAAAGCCCCCAGAAATATCCTGCCGTGCGCAGCGCCGTCAGCAGAACGGCGAGGATGTACAGCTGCGGCACGCTGCTGGGCACGCCCGGCATATGCGTGCCCAAGGCGTTGACGGCCGTCGCCAGGGAGAGAAAGACAGCCGTCGCGGCGCCGTCGTGCCACAGACGCGAACGGACGGGGAGCAGCTTCTTCAGGTGCTGCGTCATCAGCGTCATCTCCTTTGCCAACAAATTATACACGAGGCTGCGCCCTTTTGGAAGGGCCGGGCCGCTAAGAAGGCGTAAAGAAATCGCCTGTTTAGCGCGCGCCGCACGCGGGCAGAATAAGCAAAAGCGCCGTGCGGCGGTTTTGCGTTTCACGGCGCGCTTTCATGAGAAACGGCAGGTTGATCCCATGCAGAAAAAACAATACGGCCTCGTCACGGCCATTGCCATGATCGGCGGCATCGTGATCGGCTCGGGTATTTTTTTCAAAGCGGACAATATCCTTGCATATACCGGCGGCAGCGCGGCGCTCGGCGTAGCGGCCCTTGTCATCGCGGCGGTCAGCATCGTTTTCGGTGCACTCACGCTGGGAGAGCTCGCCGCGCGCACCGATGCGCCGGGCGGCCTGATCGCCTATGCCGAGGCATTCCTTTCAGAGCGCAGTGCGTGCGTGTACGGCTGGTTTCTGAGCTTTGTTTATACGCCGGCGATCATCAGCGTCGTCTCCTGGGTGGCGGGCGTGTATCTGATTATGCTCTTCGGCCTGCATCAAACGCTTTTGATGCAGGCGGCGCTCGGCCTGTCGGCAATGGCCTTTTTCTTCGCGGTGAACATGCTGTCCGCGGCACTGGGCGGCGCGCTGCAGAATATCAGCACCGCCGTCAAACTCCTGCCGCTGAT
>CAKTWY010000066.1 GCA_934630445.1 uncultured Eubacteriales bacterium | reverse complement strand
CCAAAGTTCCCGCGGACATCCTTCGTTTTTTCGAGTCGATCAGCAAAGACAATTATTATTATGAAAAGCTGGCCGATGCACTTGTCTCTTCCCTCGCCTGCGTTGATTTTGATTTTGACAGAGAAACAACGCTCTCCAGCATTCCCCGTGCCGCGGCGATGTTACAGCAAAAAATTTCCGCTATCGGAGGGCACGCCCACGGCGTCATCAAATTTGTCGGCCAGGCGCACATCGACACGGCCTGGCTTTGGCCTGTACACGAATCCATCCGAAAAACCGCGCAGACCTTTTCAAACGTCTGTGCGCTGATGGACAAATATCCGGAATTTAAATTTGCGTTCAGCCAGCCGCAGCTTTTTGCGTTCTGCAAGGAGCACTATCCCGAACTATATGACCGCATCAAGGAAAAGGTACATACCGGTCAATTTGAACTGGTCGGCAACACATGGGTCGAGATGGATACAAATATCCCTTCCGGCGAATCCCTGATCCGGCAGATTCTTTATGGTCGGCAGTATTTCATTGAGGAATTTGGTAAATGTTCCGATGTTTTCTGGATGCCGGATGTCTTTGGTTACAGCTGGGCACTTCCGCAGATTATCAAGCGCTCGGGAATGAAATACTTTTTTACATCCAAGCTCATCAATAACGACGACAACCGTTTTCCCTATTCGCTGTTCCAGTGGCAGGGGATCGACGGCACCCGCATTCCCGCTTATCTGCAGAGGCTCAACTACAACGGCATCGTCTCGCCGCAGACGCTGCACACGCTGTATCAGCGTTACGATCAAAAAGCCGTGCTTGATGAAGCGCTTATGACCTTTGGCTTTGGCGACGGCGGCGGCGGCCCCACCTACCAGATGCTCGAAACTGCCCGCAGGCTTGAAAATTTTCCCGGTCTGCCCAAGCTGGAAATGTCGACTGCACAATCCTTTTTTGAGGATACGGACGCAGTTTTCACCGACCTTCCGGTGTGGAACGACGAGATGTACTACGAGTTTCACAGAGGAACATACACCTCGCAGGCGGAAACCAAGAAAAACAACCGCAAATCCGAGCTCCTCTATCGCCAGGCCGAAATGGCCAGCATCTTTGCCTGCAGCGAAACCGGCATTCCGTATCCGTCGGACGCCCTTCTCACCGGATATAAAAAGCTTCTGACCAACCAGTTCCATGACATTATCCCAGGCTCATCCATTCATGCGGTGTATCAGGATACAAAGGAAAGCTATGCCGAAATCATGCGCATTGGCGACACGATCCTCACCGCCGCGACAGAAGCTGTGACCGAAAATATCGCACATACAGGAGACAGCGTCGCCGTTTTCAACTTTCTCTGCTGGGAAAGGAACGAGCCTGTCTCGATCTCCCTTGAAAAAACGCCGTTGGCACACGAACGTTCCATCGCCGTTCGCAGCTCGGACGGCCGCCTCATGCGCAGCACGCTGCAGCAAAAGATACTGACTTTTTACGCCGAAGACGTTCCCCCCATGGGATACGCACTCTTTACGCTTTCTCCCGAAGAACCCGCGTCCTATGAGGTGGTGCGCGTGAGCAAAAACAGTATGGAGAACTGTTTTTACAAGATTCTTCTGGATGAAAACGCCAACCTGAAGAGTATCTTTGACAAGCGCTGCGGCCGCGAGGTATTGTCCGCTCCCTCCAATCTTCTGAAAATATTTGAGGATAAGCCCGAGCGGGAAACCGCATGGAACATTGATCTTGAATATCAGAACCGGGAATGGGTGCTGAACAAGCCCCATTCGATTGAAGTGTTTGAGCAGAGCGCTGTCCGAGGCGTTCTTCGTATCAAGCGCACGTTCGGGCGCTCTTCCATCTGCCAGGATATCATCCTGTACGCCAGCAGCGATCGCATCGATTTTGAAACGCAGATCGACTGGCAGGAGACGGAAAAAATGCTCAAAGCAGAATTTTCAGTCGATATCTTATCCACCCGCGCCGCTTATGAGATCCAGTTCGGCACCATTGAACGACCGACACACAGCAACACACCTTATGACCGGACAAAATTTGAGGTCTCCGCGCATAAATGGGCGGATCTTTCGGAAGGGAACTACGGCGTCAGCCTTTTAAATGACTGCAAATATGGCTACGACATCAAAGAAAACCGCATGCGTATCACTCTGCTGCGCGCTTCAACCGATCCGGATCCGACAGCGGATAAAGGCACGCACCGTTTTGTCTACGCCCTACGCCCGCATGCAGGCGGCTGGGTAAAGGCAAACACCGTGCATGCCGGCTACGAACTCAATGTTCCGCTCTATCTACGCTTTCTTTCCGGCGCCGCTTCCGGCTGCCTCCCGGCGAAAAAATCATATTTCACATGTGCGCAGGACAACGTTGTTCTGGACACAATCAAGCGCGCGGAAGACGGCAGCGGTATCATCATCCGGCTGTATGAGTCCTGCGGATCAAAAACTGCCGCAGCAGTAACATGCGCCCTCCCCTTCCAGTATGCAGTTGAATGCAACCTGATGGAGCAGGAAGAGCGCGGCTTGCCGGTTTTGGAAAACGGTATTTCGTTTACGATCAAACCCTACGAAATTAAAACGTTCAAATTATATTAAAAAGATGGTAAGCGTGGAGGGTACAACATGGAAACAGATCTTTTGCTGTCGTCTTTTATGCCCAAAAGCGAGCTGCGCCTATCGGCGCATGAGGTTTTTCAGCCGCGTTTCCCGGTTTTCGACGTGCATACACATTTCGGCTTTTGCTATGGCGGAGAGGCCTTCGAACAAACATATGATACCGGAACGCAAGTACGGCTTCTTCGTGAACAGGGAATCTGCCGCATTGTGAACCTCGACGGAATGTACGGCGCCATGCTCGACCGGATGCTCAGAAAAACAGAGGGATATGAGGATTTCTTTTACACGTTTGGAAGCGTCGATGTGCGCAGACTTGACGAGCCGGACTTTGAAGCACAGACTGCGCGCACCCTGTGTGAAATGAAGCGTCTCGGTATACGCGGCCTGAAATTTTTCAAGGATGTCAGTCTGGTATACCGCGACAGCGCGGGGCAATTTATCCCCATCGACGACAGGCGGCTTCAGGTCATTTGGCAAACAGCGGCCGAACTGAAGCTGCCGGTGCTGATCCACATCGGCGATCCACCCGCTTTTTTCAAGCCTATCGACGCGACAAACGAGCGCTACGAGGAACTTTCTGCCCATCCCGACTGGTCGTTCTTTGGCGGCGGGCACTTTACCTTTGAGGCGCTTATGAACATGCAGGAAAACCTGATTGCTTCCAATCCACAAACGACCTTTATCGTAGCACACGGCGGATCGTGGAGCGAAAATCTCACATGGGTTGGACAGTGTCTTGACCGCTATCCAAATATGAATGTGGATATTTCTGCGCGCATATCGGAGTTTGGCCGGCAGCCCTATACATCTCACAGTTTTTTTGAAAAGTATCAGAATCGTGTTCTCTTCGGCAGTGACGGCGGCTTTGATAACCGTGGTTATCATCACTATTATCGTTTTTTAGAGACGATGGATGAGTATTTCCCCTATTCCAATGCCGATGTGCCCAGGCAGGGACGCTGGAACATTTATGGGGTTAGACTGGAATCTGCGGTTTTAGAAAAGATATATCATAAAAATGCAGACCGGCTGATCCTGGGAATTTGCGAGTAGGTCGTTTACAAACATGCTTTTCCCTGACGCATCCGCTCTGCAGCTATTGTAAACAAAAAGCGACCGAACAGACCCGAAAGTCCGTTCGGTCGCTTTTTATTCAACATTACATTGGACGCGTTTCAGTTAAAATCTTCCGGGCTGTAGACGCCTGCGGCGTTTCGCAGAACAAAGCTGGTGCTCTGCCGCTGCAGCAGCGCGTCGATTGCGGCTTTATTGTTTGTTGCCGCCTCGATCATCGGCACGGCGAAACCCGTTTTATCCGGCGCAAGCGCGGCCACGTGCTCAATGAGCGCCGGTGCGGCTGACGCCGCTTCGCTCTCCGTCAGCGCAAAGTAAATACGGGAAACATACGGCACAAAGCCTGCAAGTTCCTGCCCCTGTTCAGGCGCGGCGCCTGTCTCGACACTCTCCCGCACAGGTATAAGCGACAGCTTTGTCTCCGTCTGCGCGCAGGCAGCGGCAAGTTCCTCCAGCAGTGCGGTGAGCACATCCGCCTTCGGCGCCGCTCCGTCCGGATAGGAAATGACGCTGAATTTCCCCCTGTAAGGGAAGCAGAAGTCGTCAAGGGCGATTTCCGACACGCCGAGCGCAGCACACTCCCGCACGATCTCCGTCAGATATGCCCGCGCGCTTTCCTCATAAGGCGAAAGCCATCCGCCGTATTCCCAATCGAGCCAGGTCGCACCGCTCGCCGTTTTGATCGCGGTCGAACGCACCTGGCGCGACACGGTGTTGTCGCGCATGCAGTACACGCGCCCGATCACATACACTCCGCCCTCGCGCAGGCGCTTGATGCCCGGCGCGATATCCCCTGCTCCTGCCGAGGCATTTGCAGCAACAGCGGCGGATGCGGCGGAAACATAATTCAGCGTGCCGTCCTGATTTTTCAGATCGACCATCACGGCGTTTACTCCTGTCGTATCCGCCAGCGCGAGGATCCCATCCAGGTATGCCTCATCCGTCAGGCGGGCCGCGTCAACCGCGACCGCCCAGAGTGTTTCAGGAGCCGTATCCTCCGGCTCATCAGGCGGCTGCTCCGGCGTCTCTTCCGGCGGCGGCTGCGGCTGATCCTCCGCCGGCTTCTGCGGCAGCTCCTCGATCTGCAGCGGCGGACCGTCGTCGACATCCGGCCCCTCTTCTCGCCTTAAAAAGGGCAGGCGGATCTCAATGCCTGTCGAGGTAAAGACCACATAATTCTCCGTCACGATAAAGACGCATGCACTCAGCGACAGGATGAGAAACAAACTCAGTACCGTCAACAAGACCTTATTGCGTTTGCGATATCGATTCCCCCGATAGCGCTTCATTGATGCATCTCCCCTTTCACAGGATCCTCCGCAGCAGAAAAATGCGGCCGAATCGATCCGCAGCGCACCAACATGCGCAGCGCGGTCTGCATATAGAATGTCCACAGAACAACCAAAATAATATTTTGATCGGCTGCAGCGGTTCCGCTTGGCAGGCGCAAAGCGATGAATCGCACGATCCATCAGACACTATTTTTGACGCCCGCGCGGTGTAAAAAGTTTCCATCCGCGCGGGCGTTCGTGATCAGTTATTCTTAGCAAGCTCTGCAGCGTTCTCGCTTGTAACCTCGCTCGCATTGACAATCAGCTTTCTGGGACAGGCTTTCGCGCAGGCGCCGCAGTTGGTGCACAGCGCATAATCGATATGGGCGAGATTGTCGTCCACGGCAATCGCTCCGGTAGGGCAGGCCTTGACGCACAGGCGGCAGCCAATGCAGCCGATGTTGCAGAACTGCCTGAGCTGCGCGCCTTTATCATGATTCGAGCAGGAGACAAACACGTCCTGCGCATACGACACAAGGGAGATCAGCCCCTGCGGGCAGGCAGAGATACATTTGCCGCACGCCTTGCACTGATCCGCTTTCACCACGGCAACGCCGTGATAGATATCGATCGCGCCAAACGGGCAGGCCTTCACGCACGTTCCGAGGCCGATGCAGCCATATTTGCACTGCGTCGGGCCGCCGGCGACTTTTTTGGCCGCGAGGCAGTCTGTAAGCCCCACGTACTGAAACTTTTTCTTCGCGTTGTCGCCGCCGCGGCAGGCGACATGCGCGACCGTGCGCACGAGCGGCGCATCGTCGGAAACGCCCATGATCTCCGCAATTTTTGAGCTGACATCATGTCCGCCGACCGTACAGGCATAAATGGGTGCGTTGCCCGCGACGATCTCAGCGGCGAGGTTGGAGCAGCCCGCATAGCCGCAGCCGCCGCAGTTCGCGCCCGGGAGCACGTCGCATATTTTCCCCACGCGCTCGTCGGTCTTCACCTCAAACACCTTGGATGCGACGGCGAGAATCGCCGCGAGCACAAGGCCCATAATCCCGAGGGCGAGTACCGCGCTGATGATATTCATAAAATCCATTATAATCCACTCTCCCCCATTACCAGACCTTCAGGCCCTGGAAGCCCATGAAAGCCATACTCAAAAGCGCGGCCGTTACAAGCGCAATAGGGAAGCCCTCAAAGCACTTCGGATAATCTGCAAACTCGAGCCGTTCGCGGATGGACGCAAACAGAACGATCGCGAGCGTAAAGCCGCAGGCTGCCGTAAAGCCGTAGATGACCGAGCCCAGGAAATTCAGGCCCTTCGTCACATTCAGCAGCGCCACGCCGAGCACGGCGCAGTTGGTGGTAATGAGCGGCAGGAAGATGCCGAGCGCCTGATAAAGCGCGGGCATCATCTTCATCAGCACCATTTCAACGAACTGCACGAGCGCCGCGATAACGAGGATGAACGCGACCGTCTGCATGTACTCAAGCTTTGCCGGAACAAGGATGAACTTGTTGACGGCATACGTCGCGGCAGACGCAACTGTCATAACAAAGATGACGGCCATGCCCATGCCCGACGCCGTCTCGACTTTTTTGGAAACGCCCAGGAAGGGGCAGATGCCGAGAAATTTGACCAGTACGAAATTTTCAACCAGGATCGCGCTGAGCGCGAGGGAGAGAATTTCAGTCAGACTCATTTTTTATTTTCCCCCTTTTTCCTGTTATTAATCGCCTGGATCACCGCGATGACCGTACCGAGCGTCAGGAAGCCGCCGGTCGGAAGGATCATGATGATCGCCGGCTCAAACGATGCGCCGAACAGCGAGTAGCCGAGAAGCGTGCCGTTGCCGAGGATCTCGCGGATTGCAGAAAGGATCGACAGTGCGCAGGTGAAGCCCAGACCCATACCGAGGCCGTCGATCGCCGAGGGAAGCACCTTGTTTTTCGACGCAAACGCCTCAGCGCGCGCCAGGATGATGCAGTTGACGACGATCAGCGGGATGAAAAGGCCGAGCGACTCGGACAGCGCCGGCACGTACGCCTGCAGAAGCAGATCGACCGCAGTGACAAAGCCCGCAATAATCACGACATAGCACGCGATGCGCACTTTTGACGGGATGACCTTGCGCAGGAGCGAAATGACGATGTTCGAACAGATCAGCACCGCCGTCGCGGCCAGGCCCATGCCGATGCCGTTATCGAGCGACGTTGTGACAGCGAGCGTCGGGCACATGCCGATCAGCTGCACAAACGTCGGGTTGTTGGTGAGTATGCCTTCTTTAAGCTGTTTCAGTATGCCTTTCATTTTGCCGCACCTCCCAGTCTCGCAGCCACGTCAAGGGCAGCCTGTACCCCCGCCGTGACCGCCTTGGACGTGATCGTAGCGCCGGAGATCGCGACGATATCGCTCTCGCCGGGGTTCACCTTGACGACGCCGATCGTGCCGGACTTGCCGTCATACTGGCTGATGAAGCTGTCGTTTTTCGCTTTCATACCAAGGCCCGGCGTCTCGCTCAGCGAGGTAAGCACGACTTTCATGACCTGCCCTTCGGGCGATACGCCGACCATGGCGACCACATCGCCGCCGAAGCCGGAGGTGAGCGTTTTCATGCACCAGCCCTTGAACGCGCCTGAGGAATCCTTCGCCTCGTACACCTCCGTCACGGCAGTGCCTTCGATGTCCGCAGTGTCCAGCCTGGAAAAGTCGCTCGCGTCGGGGATGATCTCATTCATGGCCTGAACGATCTTCTGCTCTTTGAGCTCTTCGATACGGTCCTTCGTGACGGCGTTGATGAGACCGAGAAGACCCGCGACCACAACGGTAATCGCAACCAGCACCGCGACAAGGTTCAGGAGCTCTTTGACGAACTCCGGCGTAAACATGCCGCCCTTTTTTGCCGCTTCATTCGAATGACTCATTTTGCAGCACCCTCCTTCTTTTTGCGGATGGCGCCGAACTTAACCGGGCGCGCGTATTTGTCGATCAGCCATACCGTCGCGTTCATCAGCAGGATCGCAAACGATACGCCCTCGGGATAAGAACCAAAATAGCGGATGAACACCGTGAGCAGACCGCAGCCGATGCCGAATATCCACTGCCCCTTCGCCGTGACGGGCGAGGTGGCGTAATCCGTCGCCATAAAGAACGCACCGAGCATCAGTCCGCCGCTCAAAAGCTGCGCCCCCATCCACAGGAGCGGATCGTTCCCACGCGGGAAACAGAACGTGAGGATCGCCACCGTGCCGAGAAACGCCACGGGGATGCGATAGCTGATGACCCTGCGGTATAAGAGGTAGAGTCCGCCGGCGAGGAGTGCCGCTGCGGATACCTCGCCGATGCAGCCGCCGATCTGGCCGAGGGCCAGCTCGAGAAGCGACGCATCCGGAAGCGTATGCGCTTTGAGCTGCGCAAGCGGCGTCGCGGTGCTCACGACGTCGACCGGGCTCTCAAAAAGCGGCAGCTTTGTGCCGGGCGCAGTCCACAGGCCCATCGAGCCCGTCCATGCAAAGAGCAGAAACGCACGGCCGCAGAGCGCCGGGTTCATAAAATTCTTACCGATGCCGCCGTAGAGCATCTTCGCCACGATAATGGCGAAGCCCGCGCCGATGACCGCCTTCCACATCGGCATCGAAACCGGCAGGTTAAACGCGAGCAGGATACCCGTCACCACCGCCGAAAGATCGCCGATGGTGGTCGGCCGCTTTAGGATCATGTTATACAGGTGTTCAAACGCCACGCACGCGGCCACAGTGACCAGCGTGAGCGTAAGCGCCCGCGCTCCGAAATTATACACCGCTACGGCGAACGCCGGAAACAGTGCGATGATCACGTCGAGCATGATCGAGCGCGTATCCTCATCCGAGCGGATATGCGGGGATGAGGTGACGATCACTTTACTTAAATCTGCCATTTCTCTTACCCCTTCCGCTTTCTTTCCTCTAAGACATGCTGCTTCGTCGTGCGGAACGACTGCACAAGGGGCAGTCTCGCAGGACACTCGTATGTACACGCGCCGCATTCGATGCAGTCGAGCACGCCGAGCTTGTCGCATTCGTCATAGCGCTCATGCGTTCCGTACGCATACATATACACCGGCATCAGGCGCATCGGGCAGACCGAAACGCATTTGCCGCAGCGGATGCACGCAGGGATCTTCGAGGTCTTATATTCATTTTCACAAAAAGCGAGGAAGGCGTTCGTTCCCTTAAACACAGGGATCTCGAGCGAAAACTGCGCCACGCCCATCATCGGGCCGCCCATGAGGAGCTTGTTCGGCTCTTCCTTGAAGCCGCCCGCGGCCTCGATCAGGTCCTTGACCGGCGTGCCGATGCGCACCTCAAGGTTTTTCGGATTTGCGATGGCGGAACCGGACACCGTCACGATACGGCGGATGACCGGCATGCCGTCGTGAAACGCGCGGTAGATCGCCGCCGTGGTGTCGACGTTGAAGACCGCGCACTTCGCGTCCGCCGGGAGCTTCCCGGAAGGCACCTCGCGCTTTGTCAGCGCGTAGATAAGCTGCTTTTCCGCGCCCTGCGGGTATTTCGTCTTCAGCGGGCAGAGCGAAACGCCTTCCAGTCCGGCGATCAGTTCGCCGATCTTCGCAAACGTATTTTCCTTATTGCGCTCAATGGCGATCTTGACGTTGTTCAGTCCGAACATCTTCTGCAGAATCTTCACGCCGCCGATCACTTCCTCCGGCCGTTCGAGGAGGATCCGGTGATCGGAAGTGATATACGGCTCGCACTCGGCGCCGTTTATGATAATGGTGTCGACCTTGCCGATGCCGGATTTGATTTTGATGTGCGTGGGAAACGCCGCGCCGCCGTGGCCGACGATGCCCGCCTCACGCACGAGCGCGATCATCTCCTCCTGGCTCATGCCGGTATAATCTTTCGGCACAACGGTAGGCGCCACGCGGTCCTCAAAGTCATTTTCGATGACGATCGATAAAACATTTGTGCCGTTGGGGTGAAGGCGCGGCTCCACCGCGGTCACCTTCCCGGATATGGTCGCATGCACGGGCGCCGAAACGGGCGCTTCGCTGTCGGCGATCTTCTGGCCGAGATCCACCGTGTCGCCCACCTTGACAAGGGGCGTACAGGGTGCGCCGATATGCATCGATACCGGGAGGATCACCTCATGCGGCGCTTTGAGCGCCTCGATCTGCTTACCGCTTGTCGAGGATTTTTTATCATTCGGATGGATCCCGCCCGAAAAAGCGAATGCCATCTTTCTCACCTCTCCTAAACATATAATTCCTGCAGAAGGCAGCGCGTTCCCGCGCCGCCCTCTGCAGGGGTCATGAAAAACTAGAACGCGATCCTCTCGGCGATATACGCCTCGAGCGCATCGAGCGCAATCCGCTCCTGCTTCATGCTGTCGCGCTCGCGCACTGTCACGCAGCCGTCGTTCTCGGTATCGAAATCGACCGTGACGCAGAACGGCGTACCGATCTCATCCTGCCTGCGGTAGCGCTTGCCGATCGAGCCGGCCTCGTCGAAATCGACCATAAACTTCTTCGCCAGTGCCTGATAGACCGGCATCGCGCGCTCCGTCAGCTTCTTGGAAAGCGGGAGCACCGCGCACTTATACGGCGCGAGTGCCGGATGCAGGCGCATCACCACGCGTGTATCCTTCTCGTCGATCTTCTCTTCGTCATACGCCTCAACGAGGAACGCCAGCGCCACGCGGTCCGCGCCGAGCGACGGCTCGACCACATACGGGATAAAGCGCTCGTCCGTTTCCTGATCGTAATACTCCATGCTCTCGCCGGAATACTCCTGATGCTGCTTCAGGTCAAAATCCGTGCGGTCGGCGATGCCCCACAGTTCGCCCCAGCCAAACGGGAACATAAACTCGATATCGGTCGTTCCCTTGGAATAGTGCGATAACTCTTCCTTCTCATGATCGCGCATTTTGATGTTCTCTTCCCGCATGCCCAGGCTCAGGAGGAAGTCTTTGCAATATTTTTTCCAGAACGCGAACCAGTCCAGGTCGGTGCCCGGCTTGCAGAAAAACTCCAGCTCCATCTGCTCGAACTCACGCGTGCGGAAGGTGAAGTTGCCCGGCGTGATCTCGTTACGGAACGATTTGCCCACCTGCGCCACGCCGAAAGGCAGCTTGCGGCGCGTGGTGCGGGCAATATTTTTGAAGTTGACAAAGATGCCCTGCGCCGTCTCCGGGCGCAGATAAAGCTCCGCCTTCGAGTCTTCCGTTACGCCCTGAAAGGTCTTGAACATGAGGTTGAACTTGCGAATATCGGTAAAGTCACTTGAGCCGCAGCTCGGGCAGGTGATGTGTTTTTCCTTGATATAGCTGAGCATCTGTTCCGAGGTCCAGCCGTTGGGCGCTACGCCCGTGGCGTCCTCGATCAGTTTGTCTGCGCGATGCCGCGTTTTGCAAACCTTGCAGTCCATCAGCGGGTCGGAAAAGCCGCCGACATGGCCTGAGGCCACCCACGTGCGGGGATTCATCAGAATCGCGCTGTCCAAGCCGACGTTGTACGGGGATTCCTGCACAAACTTTTTCCACCAGGCGCGTTTGACGTTGTTCTTAAATTCGACACCGAGAGGACCATAGTCCCACGTGTTCGACAGGCCGCCGTAAATTTCCGATCCGGCGTAGACAAAGCCCCTGCCCTTGCACAGTGCGACAATTTTGTCCATCGTTTTTTCGGTGTTAAGCATGGATATTTACTCTCCTTTTAGTTGCATATATGGCTTATATGCACTATTCAATTTGTGCCGGTATCCGCGAATTGACACATATTAAAATTATAGCGCAAGCAGATCAAATGTCAAGTTTGATACCGCCTTTTGACCTGTAAAATGTTGCTTAATCAGAAGTTATATGCAAAAAAATGATTGTATATAATACTCTTGCTTTTATGGTATGTACGCGGTATAATAACAAAACATAGACTGCTACATGAATGGCGATATCTTGCTCAATAAAACAAATGAAACATAAATAACGGGGTGTTGCGCAGTTGGTCGCGCGCCTGCTTTGGGAGCAGGAGGCCCGGGGTTCGAGTCCCCGCACTCCGACCAAAAGTCGATTTCTATTATTTAGAAATCGATTTTTCTTTTTTGTGACAACAAATCTGACTGTCCAGGACGTAGAGTCTGTTTTGTTCCGCTTATCAACCTCTCTCGTATGGGAGGATGTGGTATTTGACATCGCCTCGTGCTTCTGGTACGATGATTTTCGAACGATCATGAAAGGAGTTCTGATATGGAAAAGTTGATTCCCTTTGAAAAGCTCTCCAAAAAGGAACAGCGCAAACGCAACGCCGCGCGGCGTGCAGGCTGGTGTGGGCTGAACCCTGTTACCAGAAAGCCCGAGAACCCAAAAGCGTATAACAGGCGAAAGGCACGGAAATGGAGTGATGATTCCATGACCGTGCCTTTTGCTATGCCTGCTAAATCTGCCGCCTTTTATCTTTCTGTTATATTCCCTGCACAGTACTCCTTCGCGCGCAGGCAGCAAGGGCAATTTGCTGAAATGCTGTATTTCAGAAGAAAAGCATGGTATGATAAATTCAAAACAAGCACTCACGTTTGTTTGGGGTACGGGAGCTGGTTGCCGCCGATTGCGGCGGCTCAAAGTATGCAAACCGGGAAGGAAATTTCCGGTTGCATGATGGATTTAGTGCCTGCGGGCACAGGCTTTATGATATAATGATCGCAGAGCGATCATTATATCTGCGCATGCCGTCTGTCCG
>CAKTWY010000065.1 GCA_934630445.1 uncultured Eubacteriales bacterium | reverse complement strand
GTGCGCATCTGCCCGTTTTCAAGGGTGATCTCACACAGTTCGTCAAAGGAGACGCCCGAAACGCCCTCAAGCGCGATCAGAGGGCCGGTGATGTCAGAAAGACCCAGATATTCAACTTTCACAGTGCATCCCCCTTTCAGCGATAGCTCTCGATGACGCCGTCGACCGCGTCGTCGATCTGCTTGAAGTACCCTTCGAGCAGGTCATAGCGGTCGTTGGGCACATCGTATTTGATATTGATGAGTTTTTCAAAAATGCCGGTCTGGGCGATCTGCGACACGGGGATGTTCCTGGACACGACCTCTTTCCCCCGGTCGTAAAGATGGAGCATAAGGCGCATCATAAGCAGCTGCTTTTTGACCGGCACATACGTGTCCGCCTGGTGATAGGCGTTCTGCTGCAGGAAGCCCAGACGCACGACCTTCGCACATTCGACCACGAGCTTCTGGTCGTCCGGCAGGACGTCTGCGCCGATGAGCTTGACGATTTCGAGCAGCTTCGACTCCTCCTGCAGAAGTGCGGAGAGCCGCGTGCGGCACTTGGCGAACTCCGGCCCGAAATGCTCCTGATACCAGGGCGCAAGCTCGTCGAAATACTCGGAGTACGACAGCATCCAGTTGATGGCCGGAAAATGGCGCGCGTAGGCCAGCGAGCGGTCAAGTGCCCAGAACGTACGGATAAAGCGCTTGGTGTTCTGCGTGACAGGCTCGGAAAAGTCGCCGCCCTGGGGCGAGACCGCACCGATGATGGTCACGGAGCCCTCTTCGCCGCTGAGCGTCTTCATATATCCGGCGCGCTCGTAAAACTCCGCCAGACGCGAGGGCAGATACGCCGGGAAGCCTTCCTCCGCCGGCATCTCCTCCAGGCGGCCGGAAATCTCGCGCAGCGCTTCGGCCCAGCGCGAGGTACTGTCAGCCATGATGGCCACATGATAGCCCATATCGCGGAAATATTCCGCCATGGTGATACCGGTATAGATCGACGCTTCGCGCGCCGCGACCGGCATGTTGGAGGTGTTTGCGATCAGCACGGTACGGTCGAGAAGAGGCCTGCCCGACTTCGGGTCCTGCAGATGTGAAAACTCCTCCAGCACCTCGGTCATCTCATTGCCGCGCTCGCCGCAGCCGATGTAGACGATAATATCCGCATCCGACCACTTTGCAAGCTGATGCTGGGTGATGGTTTTGCCCGCGCCGAACGGCCCCGGCACGGCCGCACAGCCGCCCTTGGCAATGGGGAAAAGCGTATCGATGATCCGCTGCCCGGTGATAAGCGGCCGCTCAATGGGCAGGCGCGCTTTGACCGGACGCGGCCTGCGGATCGGCCAGCGATGGCAGAGCGTCAGCTCGACCTCTTTGCCTTTTGGCGTTTTCAAAACGGCGATAACGTCGTTCACCCGATACTTGCCTGAAGGCTTGACGGAGACGAGCTGTCCGGCAATTTCCGGCGGCACGAGTACCTTGTGCATGATCTGCGCTGTCTCCTGTATCTCGGCGATGACGTCGCCCCCGTGCGCCTCGTCGCCCTCGCGCGCGGTGACGCGCACTTCCCACTCCCGCTCGGCGTCAAGGCTGTCGAGGTTCAGGCCGCGGGCGATAAATGCGCCGCTCTCAGCCTCCATCTTTTTCAGCGGACGGCCGATGCCGTCGAAAATGCCGCCGAGAAGGCCGGGGCCAAGCGTCAGCGCCATGGGGCTGCCGGTTGCGTATACGCCCTCCCCAGGCGTGAGCCCCACCGTATCTTCATAAACCTGCACAACACTGCAGTCATTTTTCAAATTGACCACTTCGCCGATGAGCCGCATCTCGCCGACATACACCATGTCCATCATGGCGAGCGTGCGCTCGCCTTTTACCTGGACGACCGGCCCATTGATCCCATGGATATAAAAAGAAGGTTTCATAAAGGAAGATCCTTTCCGCTCACACACTCCTGTATATACCTCCGCCGTGAGCCGGGCGGAAAACGCGGCACCGCGAAGGCTGCGCGCAAAGCCGGCGCCGTGGGTGCTTACTCCTCAAGTGTTCCCAGTGCAAACAGCTCGTTGAAATGGTGATATTTATCCTCGATCGCCGCGTCGAAGGTATAGTCGATACGCATGTGCTTTTCCGGGCACTCGGCCACAAGGCCGCCGTATTCAAAATCACCCTCGCGGAACTGCGTCTCCCCCAGCCCGAACACGGGCGCGAGGATATTCTGCATGCCCATATCCGCCGCTCTTAAGTACACCACAAGGTTGCCAACGCCGACCTGCGCGGAGACGCTGCGCGCGAAGCTGATGAGCTTTTTATCGTAATCATGCGTTTGGGTAAAAGCCTCTATCCGGGCCTTGAGGGCGTCGAACACCTCGTCGGTGATCTCGTTGCGGCGGATGAAGTAGCTGCGCTTGGCGTCGAGCACCGCCTTGGAAAGGCGCTTTCCTTCCCTTGCGCGGATGCGCGCGACCTCGCCTTTGACATAGGTGAACGTCTCGGCCAGCGTCTGCTCCTCGACCTCTTTCAGCGCGGCGGTGCGCTCGCGCGCAATGCCGTCGAGGATCCCGCGGCTGACGCTCTCCGCGTCTTCCAGAATCGCCTTTGTAAATTTTGTCAGCTTATCGCTCATGAAAAAGCCTCTTTTCTGCTGTAGAGATCGTCAGATCTTGATGCCGATGGCCTCTCTGACATATTTTGTGATGGAATCCGGCGGGCGCGTCGTTCCATGCCGGTCCGGGATCTCGACGACAAGCGGGCGCGAGCAGTTGAGCTTCAGATCGTAAAGCTCCTCCGGGCACAGCGCAGCGAGTTTTTCTGTAATCAGCAGGACGGCGATGTCGCGCGTCTGCTTCGCGCGCTCGATCGCCTCGAGCACCTCCGCGCGCTCGTGAACGACGACCCCGTCGATGCCGCACAGGCGCATGCCCGTCTGCGTATCGGTGTTATCGGAAATCAGATAGTACCGCATCACGGCGCCCCGTCAGATCTTGTTCAGGATCTGAATGGAGATCAGCAGGCCGTACAGCGCGATCGACTCGCCCAGAACGACGAAGATCAGCGCCTTGCCGAAGAGGCTGCCGTCCTCCGAAATTGCGCCGAGCGCCGCCGTCGCCGCCGCGGAGACCGCGATGCCCGCGCCGATGCAGGAACCCATCGTGACAAGCGCCGCGCCGATAAAGCCGAGGCCCGCCGCAATGCCCGTCATCCCTGACACCGCCGCGGTATCCGCCGCCATGGCGGAGCTTCCGGCGGACGCGATCACGACGGTGACCGCCACACAGACAAAAAATGTCACGATATTGGTTGCGAGCAGTCGCTTTGCGCCCGCCTTGGTGGAAACCTTTTTAAACTTCGCAATGATCGGGAGCGCGATGGCGCACACCAGCGGAAGAAGAATCATGTACTGCATTATTTTTTACCTCCAGTTGTATCTTTTGAATAATGGATCTCAAAGGGCTGATACGGTGTACCGGACCCGGAATAAAAGCGCGAAAACAGCTCAAAAAACTCAAGACGCATGACCTGGATGCCGACAATGAGGCCCTCAAGCACCATCACGAACGCATTGCCGAGGATGACGACCAGAATGTTGTCCGACCCGCCCGCCGTGCGCGCCAGGAGATATACGACCATCATCATCCCCGCGTGGTTCAGCGCAAAGATGCCGATACGCACAAAGGAAATGGTGTTGGAGAGATAGGAGAGGAAAACATCAAACAGCTCAATCAGGCTCTCGATCAGAAATTCCGCCTTGTTCTTTGGCAGCCAGTCCGCCCGCCGCTGGGCCAGATGCGACAGCGGCTCTTTCAGCAGAATGATGACAGACGTCACAACCACGATCCACACGAGGACCTTCATATTGATGAAATCCAGGCCGCTGACGAACATCGACAGCACCAGCGCCAGGAGCACCGCATACAAAACCGCGCCGGCGATGCCGTTTTGTGAGAAAAAGACCTTGCCCGGATCCTTTTGCCGCACGCCGTTTGCGATGTTATACGCCATGGCGACAAAAATAAGCACCACGCCCAGGCCCACGCCCGTAAGCAGAATGGTATTGATGGTGTTTCCGTTTTCCATCGTCTTGAAGCCCGGCAGGAGATGCTCGTTACCGAAGACGCTGCCGTAGACGAAGCCGAACGCCGTGGCGGAGACGCCCGCGTAGCAGATAACTTTGCCCAGCGGTATTTTTTTGAGCTTCCACATCAAAATACCGGCGATCAGAAGCACGATGCCCTGGCCGATGTCGCCGAACATGATGCCGAACAGCAGCGTGAACACTACAGCGATAAGCGGCGTGGGGTCGATCTCGTTATAGCTCGGCAGCCCGTACATGCCGAGAAGCGTCTCAAACGGTGCGAACAGCTTTTTGTTTTTCAGCTTGATGGGCGGGGAGAAGTCCACCAGCCCCTCGGGATCGTCTATCGTATAAGTGACGCGCGCCATTTCGTCCAGGCGCTTCATAATCGTATCTGCTTCCGCCTCCGGCACCCAGCCGATGATATAAAAACTGTTGTCGGTATGCGCCGCATAGCGGCGGATCTCAAACGAATCGTTCAGATATTTCAGGTCGCAGTATAGTGCGAGCAGCCTTTCCCGCTCGCGCGCGGCAATCTCGGAAAGTTCTTTCGCCGCCCGCTCGCTCTCCTGCGTCTCGGCGCGGATCCGCTCCTTGACAAGCGCCTCGGCCTCGGTGGGCGTTCCGGCAATGCCGTCGTCCGTGATGCGGATGCGCTCAAAATGCAGAGAGGCAAAGAGCGCGTCGACTTTCTCGATGACATTTCTCGGCGCCATATACATGCCGTAGACGTTCTCACCCTCGCTCACGCTCGGGAAAAAGTAGAAGCTGTCGTCATCCTCCAGATGCGCGGCGAAATGGCGGTACGTATCCTTCGGCATACAGCCGAAACGAAATTGTGCGTAGGAGAAATGGAACAGATCCTCCAGACGTACAGAGACATCGCCGTAATGGGCCAGCTGAACGGCGATGTTCTCGTCTTCATGTATTTTGTCTCTGAGTTCGTCGCGCCGGTCGATCCGCTCGCGGATCCCCTGCTCGAGCGAATCGAGATATTCCGCGCTCTCCCGTTTATCCGGATCTTTTCGGGCGTCAAACGGAGTATATTCCGGTGTGATCTCCAACAAATCGAGTATCGCGCCCGCCTGCGTCAAAAGCGCCGCGTATGGGTTGTCAAAGGCGAAGCGTCTGAGCTCTTTGACCTTTTTAGCGATAATGGAGACGTCTTCCGGGTGGAAGCCGTTTCCAATCAGCGCCCCTCTCGTCACTTCGTCGAAGCGTTCGAGCGGGCCGACCACGCTCAAAAGCTTCATTCCGACAACAGCCATGTACTCACCTCCCAATGAAATGATATTGCCCGCGGCGCATAGGCCCGCCGCACGGCAAAGCGGAGCCGGCGCGCCTATGCGCCGGCACCGATGAGGAAACTCCTGATCTCCTGCGGCGCCATGCCATAGCGCACGCACTCGACGATGTGCACAAGATTGGATACTTCGATCTCCTTCAGGTTCAAATACGAGACGGCGGCATATACCGACGGACCGCAGCTGGAGAACATGCGCTTGTCGCTCTCAAAGAGATAGCGCTGGCAATTCTCCTCCACATAGCGCATGGACGCGCCCTCAAACGCCTTTTTGTACGGGCTGGCACGCAAAAGCTCCAGGTTCGCCTGCTCCGTGGGCGCTTCAAACAGCTTTTTGTAAAACTTTTTGGAAAGCTGATGTTCAAACGGGAGAAGGTATTTGAAAACGTCGATCGACTCATGAAAGCCCATCGTGCGGAAGCGGATCACACGCGTGACATTCGCCAGGTCGATCACCTCGCCCGTGTGCTGCTGCATCAGCTTTTTCGCCACAGGATCAGTCGAGCGGGCGATGCTTTCATACAAATGCCGGTAATAATTGGTGCGCAGAAGCGTGTCCAGCATGACATAATCCAGTTCTTCCCCGGCCTTTGGCGTGAAATTGACCAGTATCGTATGATAGGCCGTTCCTTCCACCGCGCGCACAAGGTCTTCATACGTTTTGCCCAAGCTCAATTTTTGAAAATCAATCCTGCTTTTTCTGCGGAACAGATCCGGGAAAGCGGGGTTAAACTCCTCAAGCGACTCCATATTTAAATGAGTAAGATATTTGAGGATCGCCCGCGTCTCCGCCAGGTACACATAAAAATCGACAAAGCCCTGCTCACAGCCGGGAACAAAGCGCAGAAGCTTCAAATATTCATTGATAATGCCGTATTGCAGGCTGTCCTCGATCAGGCTGCGGCGCGCGTTCGTTTCGTCAAGGCCCGGAAGCCATTTGCCCCAGGCTGTCTGCCGCTTCAGGTAGGAGACAACCTCGCCCACCGTATGCATGCTGACCATGCGCGCGTAATCCTCCCCGCGCAGGCGCCTGCCGTATAAAAAGCGCACTTTCGTCGTAAGCGCGCCGAACTTTGCGTATTTGCTTGCCGTGTCAATCCCCTCCTCAGGGTCAGGACTCAGTCGATGATCGCGTGGAACAGTTCGTCGATCCACCTATCCTTATTCTCGCTGTAAATCTGCTCGATCGACTCGAGCGACGCCTGCCGCTTGCGCTCGACCTGGGCAATTCTCTCGTCGGCAGCGGCCGTCTCCTGCCGGTCTACCTCTTCAATGCGTTTATCAGCCTGTGCGAAGTACTTCGCGCGCAGACGCTCGGACTCCTCCTTCAGCTGCTGGGGCAGCTCATTTCTCTGCTCCACCGCTTCCTGCGCGATCTGCTGGGCATGATGCTCCGCCTCAATAATAGCGTTGATTACCTCGATATGCTCCATTGTATCACCTGATTTCGTTTCAGTGCTCCGGCCCGGCGCCAATGGTCCGGCGATAATGCATTATTATAACAAAGGCACTTCACAAAAGCCAGTAAAAATTACGCAAAATTGTATAAATCTTTTTAATTGACCCATTACTTTTTTATTACAGTTTTATTTTTTATCACTTTTGCGGCTTTTCTTTTTGCAGGCGTTGAAATTGGTTTCGCTTTGCCATATAATATAGAAAGTCTGCCGGCGGAGGATTTTTCCGTCATTTTTTGATGCGTGTTAAAGCGCCTGGCAGCACGCACCATTTCATTGTACAGGGGGAAGTGTGCCATGTTTCTTTGTGATATGCACATTCATTCAAAATACTCTTACGACGGGTGCGACACGCCCGACGATATCTGCCGTGCCGCCATCGCGCGCGGGATGCGCACGATTGCCTTTACCGATCATCACGATCTTCTTCCGGAAGGGATGGAGGTCTCGACCTATGAGCAGCATGACATGGAGGCGCGGCACGAGATCGAACGTGTGCGCGAGCGCTATGCCCCGAAGCTTGAAGTACTCTATGGCATCGAACTGGGCGAGCCGAACACCAACCCTGCCGCCGCAGAGCGCTTTCTGCAAAAGCATCCGTTCGACTTTGTGCTCGGCTCGGTGCACTTCACCTTTCAAAAGGGTGAAGCGATCGACATCTACGAAGTTGACTTCGGTACCATCCCCTATATAGACGTCATTCAGGATTATTTCAACAACATGCTCGCCATAATCCGCCTGGGCGGCTTCCACTCGCTGGCGCACCTCGACTACGTCTACCGCCCGATGAAAGGCGTCGTTCCGGCCCCCGTGCTCGAACCCTGGCGGGAGACGGTCGATGAAGTACTCCGCCTGATTGTGCGCAAAGGCATTGCGCTGGAGATCTCCACACGCGGCTTTCGCGACTGGTTCGGCCGCCTTTCACCGGAGGAGTGGGTGCTGCGGCGCTTCCGCGAGCTCGGCGGGGAGAATGTGACGATCGGTTCGGATACGCACGGCATCGTCGCCGTCGGTTTAGGTGCAAAAGACGCGGCGGAATTTGCCAAGACGTGCGGTTTCGACTATATCACGACTTACCGCGCAGGCAAGCCTGTCAAAAATAAAATCGACTGACATACCTGCGGCGAAACCGCCGCACACTCTCAGGGGGGCCTTATGACCAACGATGTATTTTTCGCCGCATGCGCCACATATGACGCTGACGCGGTAGGCCGCGCCGCAGAGCGCATCATCTCTTTTTTCGGAGGAACGGATGCAATGCTCGCCCGCGGCAAGCGCGTGTTTATCAAGGCCAACCTTGTCATGGAGCGCAGCCCCGCCGAGGCGACGACGACGCACCCCGCCGTTGTCGCTGCCATCGCCGAGCGCCTGGTGCGCGCTGGCGCGCGCGTCACGATCGGCGACAGCCCCGGCGCGCCCTTTACACGTGAGGTCCTCGCCGATATCTACCGCACCTGCGGCATGGAGGACGCCGCGGCGCGCGCGGCGGCGCGCCTGAACGACGATTTTTACGCAAAAGCCAACCCCGCGCCGGAGGGCGCGGCCTTTCCGCACATTGACGTGATAAACGCATGCCTTGACTGCGACGTCATCATCAACATCGCAAAACTGAAAACGCACGTGATGGCGCACTATACGGGCGCTGTCAAAAATATGTTTGGCTGCGTTCCGGGGCTGACAAAGCCGGCCTATCACGCACGCCTGCCGAAGATCGACCGTTTTTGCGCCATGCTCGTCGATTTGTGCCGTGCGCTCGCGCCCGCATACAATATTATTGACGGCATCGAGGGTATGGACGCGCGCGGGCCGACCGGCGGCAGGAAGCGCAGCGTGGGCGTGCTCATCGCGTCGGAAAATCCGCACGCGGCGGATTTTGCCGCCTCACGCCTTGTCGGCCTGCGCATGGAGGATATCCCCACGCTCGTGCGCGCCGAGGCGCTCGGGCTTTTTCAGCCGGACGGCGTGGCGATCGCAGGCGACGCGCTCGCGCCGCTCGCCGAGCCGTTCCTCCTTCCGGAGGGGCCGCACCCGGCAGGTGCGTTCATCCGGCGCCTGCCGCACTACCTGCAGCCGCTCGCACGCAAATGGCTCATCCCGCCGCCGAGGATCGACCCCGCACGCTGCGTCGGCTGCGGTATATGCGCGCGCAGCTGTCCGCAGCACACCATCAAAATAGCCGATCACCGCGCGAAGATCATCCGCAAAGCCTGCATCCGCTGCTACTGCTGTCACGAAATGTGCCCGCACCGCGCGGTGGAGATCTGAACAATCCGCACCCTGCCGGCGCGCTGACGCGCCGGTCTGAACAGGAGGCATACGATGAAGGAACTGACCGTACGCGCTTACGCAAAGATCAACCTGACGCTTGATGTGCTGCGCCGCAGAGCGGACGGATACCACGAGGTACGCATGCTCATGCAGCGCGTCAGCCTGTGCGACGACATTGTCCTCTCGCGCCAAAGCGGAGATATCTCGCTGCGCTCAAACGTGGCGTATCTGCCCTGCGACAGCCGAAACCTCGCCGTGCGCGCCGCCGAACGCTTTTTTGACGCGGCGGCACTTGGCGGAGAAGGCGTGGCGATCGACCTCGTCAAGCGCATCCCTGTTGCGGCCGGCCTCGCCGGCGGGTCGGCCGACGCGGCGGCGGTGCTCACGGGGCTCAACGCGTTATACGGCGCGCCGCTTTCCGAAGAACGCCTGATGGAGCTCGGCGCCGCGCTCGGGGCGGATGTGCCTTTCTGCATCGCCGGCGGCACCATGCTGGCAGAGGGCATCGGCGAGCGGCTGACGCGCCTGCCTGCTCTGCCGCGCACGAACGTTGTACTCTGCAAGCCGCCGGTCTCCCTCTCCACGGCGTATGTTTATTCCAAAATCCGCTGCAGCCGCATCCGCCGCAGGCCCGATACCGCCGGCGCGCTCGATGCGCTGCGCGCCGGTGACCTCGCGGGCGTCTGCCGACGGATGTACAATGTCATGGAGGATGTCGCCGTGCAGGAACACCGCGCGATCTCCGACATCAAAAGCGCGATGCTCGCCGCCGGCGCGGACGGCGCCGTGATGAGCGGCAGCGGCCCGACTGTGGTGGGTCTTTTCTCCAACCGGAATGCGGCCGAAGCATGCGCATGCGCGCTTTCAAACACCTATCGGGATGTATTCTGCGTGGAGACAATGTGATACTTCAAAAAGCCCGCGCCCCTTCAGGAAAAGGGGCGCGGGCTTTTTGACTCAATGCCGTTTTGGTCGCGCCATTTCTCCGCGCGCAGCGCGCCGTCTCTTTTTGACCACTTCGTTTTTGATATAGGCGAAGGTTCGTTCCTCCCCCTCATCTTTCAGCATGATCAAAAGCTGCTCCAGCAGGGCGCGCGTGTTCGGGTGGAGAATGTAATGATCGCGCGAGCGCATGTAGTAGTCGTACGGATCGCTCGGCAGATAAAGCTCCTTCCGGTACGTCTTGCTCGCGGCAATGCGGTCGCACACCATCTCCGCGACAAAGCGCGCGGGCATCTCCATACCGGACATGCGATGATCCCCCTCGGGGCTGTAATCGATCCAGTATTCAAAATGGTGGCGGTTGCGCCCCTTGTGATGGAGCCAGGCGCTGCTGTAGCCGCGCTCAATGCGTTCGATCTCATTGGGGCTGCGGTTGCCCTGATAATATTTCGCGCCGACGAAAAATTCGACCGGCGAATACTTCGACAAATCGTGCATGAGCCCCTGCCTGTACAGGCCGATCCGAAAGCAGTGCTTCATTACAAGGTATTTATGATGGCTGATGGTTTTCAGATGTCCGAGCCATTTGCATTTCATGACTGCGCCGTTCTCTCCTTTTTTCCGCCTCTAAAACAGCCGCGCGGGTACGCGCGCCCGCGGCGCTTGTTTTGCGTTTATCTTACCACATCCATATGCGCGCTGCAAGCGCTCTCCCCGCGCATCAGGATGCACAAAAGCGAAGGCGCCATCAATAATCGGCACGTTTCTTGCTTTCCGGTGCGGTGTCCGCTAAACTGTATACAGGTATTTTATATCCGCAGAAAACGCATCAGGAAGGAAAGGATCAAACAATATGACGTCAAGAGAACGTGTCATGGCCGCCATCAACCATCAGGAGCCGGATTATGTGCCGCTGGATTTGGGCGCCACGCCCAGCTCCGGTATTTCAGCGATCGCCTACAACAATCTGAAGCAATATCTGGGGATAACCGAAGGACATACGAGAATTTTTGATGTCGTGCAGCAGGTCGTTATACCGGAAGAAACGCTTCTTCGCCGGTTTGGCGTCGATGTTCTCGATATCGGGCGCATATTCAACGAAAAGGACAGCGACTGGTATGACATCACGCTGGCTGACGGCTCGCGCGCGCAATACCCCGTGTGGTTCCACCCGCAAAGGCTCGATAACGGCGATTATATCGTTCTGGATAAGGAAGGCACGCAGATTGCAAGAATGCCGGTGGGGGCAACTTTTTTCGACCAGACCTGTTTCCCATATGTGGAAGATTATCCGCAGGACTTTTCCGACCTGGATCATCAGATGGGAAAAGTGCTTTGGAGCGCCCTGGTCCACAGCCCGTGGGACCATGCCGGAGAGACGGGATTTTATGAAGATCTGCGCAAAAGAGTCCTGCATCTGAGGGAGCACACCGACAAGGCGCTGATGATCACCTGCGGATGCAATCTCTTCGAGTGGGGCACTTTCCTGCGCAGAATGGATCATTTCCTGATGGACACGTATGCGGATCCGGAGCATGTCCAGGCTCTGGTGGAGCAGCTGATGGAGCGCCATCTGAAGACGCTGGAACAGGTCTGCGCCGCTGTAGGCGATATTGTGGATATCCTGCGTTTTGGAGACGACCTCGGCATGGATACCGGCATGTTTATGTCACGTGAAAAATACCGGGAGCTGTTCAAGCCGCATCACACGCGCCTCAACGACTATGTGCACACGCACAGCAAGATGAAAACCTTCCTCCATTCCTGCGGCTCTATCTATCCGATCATGGGCGACCTGATCGAAGCGGGTTACGACGTGATCAACCCCGTGCAGACAACTGCCTATCAGATGGATCCGGCGGTCCTGAAAAAAGAATTCGGCAATGATATCACCTTCTGGGGCGGCGGGTGCAACACGAGGACTGTTTTGAACCGTGCTGCGCCGCGTGAGGTCTACGACTATACCAGGCGCATGATCGATATTTTCGCCCCCGGCGGCGGATTTGTCTTTAATCAGGAGCACAATATCATGCCCGATGTGCCGGCGGCAAATATCGTTGCAATGTATCAGGCCGTGCAGGATGCGAGGAACTGACGCGTCTCCGTTTTGACCGCATGGCCGGTTCCCAAACGCGTGCGGCATCATAACTGCACGCCGGCTGCCCGCCGGAGGCGAGGCGTGCAGATCAAATCGGCGTTGTCTATTATTGCGCGCAGAAAGCTGTACGCAGGTGCCCGTCCGTGGTATAATTGATTGATTCTATAAAGGGATGTATGTGCACATGCTCTTCTATCAGGTTGGAAAATCGCTCAGCCCGGTCATTCCCGCGCCGGCTGTGCCGGAAACGCCTTTCGTCGCGGTGCTCGGGCAGACGGAGCTTTCGGGCGCTCCGCTGCCGGAGCAGATGGCCGCGCATCATCTGCCGGCGCTGGAAAACATACGCAGCTGCAAGGCTGAACGCGAAGGGAACCTCCTTTGGGGCACCCTGTGCCGTCCGAAGCAGGGCGGGGGCCGGCAAAAAACCAGCATCCTTTTCTGCCTATGGAATGACAGCCTTCTTCTGATCGATGACAGTTCCCTGGCCGTTTCGTGCGTGGAAAAGATGCGCTCCGTCGTACACCCCTCCGTTCCCGGCGCGGGCGTGCTGCTGCGCACATTTCTCGATGCGCTGATCGCCAACGACCTCACGCATCTCGGGGAGCTGGAGGACCGCGCCGCACATATGGAAAGCGCTGTACTCAGCGGCGACTTTTCACAATTCGACCACCGCATGAT
>CAKTWY010000064.1 GCA_934630445.1 uncultured Eubacteriales bacterium | reverse complement strand
ATTTTTTATTGCGGAGCAATAAAAAATCCGCTTTCCCGTGCGTCCGTCTCGCCCTCGCGGGCAACCGACGCACATGCGTATAAAAATAGCCTGCGGCCATTTTTCATCTCAGGGCAGTGTTTTTTTGCAGAACCGTAAAGTCCTTACGCCGCGGCGTACGCCAAATCACTGCGCTCAGGAACGACCCGTACCTGTGTCATGCTGAGGAACGCAGGGAACGAAGAACCCCGTCCGCAGCAGAAACGTTCTCCGGCTGACAACAGACCCCCACGTATCTTTTAAGGTTGTCGTTTGGGATGCTTTTCGGCAGGCGGCCGACTCCCCCCAAAAATCAAAGGACTGCATGGAAAATTCCATGCAGTCCTTTCTTGACGCCCTGTCAGCCTTCTGCGCGGTTCATTTTTGGCCTGTGCACTCCAGCTCGCCCTCAATGACCATAAACGGCCGCAGCTCACGGAAGAGCTTGGAGGGGTTCACATCATCCGGCACCACGATCGAAAGCGGCTCGTTAAGGCCGAGAATGAACATGCCCAGCAGCGACTTTGCATCCGCCATGCCGCTGCGCCCATGAATCCAGATATCGTATGGATACGAGGAAACAATGGCGTTGATTTTCTGAATATCGTTCGTGCTGTTTATCTGAATCGTTCTTGTCATCGCAAAACACTCCTTCCAGTAAAAAGCTGCTGCGAGAAACGACTTTGCGTTCTCACAGCAGCCTTCCGGTTTCTCAGCTGTTCATCCAGGTGAAATATCTCATTGTCTCAACAAGATCGGCTGTGAAATCTCTTTTTTCCTTTTTGCAGGCTTCTTTTTTGCTGTTCTTGTTGCCGGTTAACTTCATGCCTTACCTCTCCCTTGCATCACATATGCGGAAGAAGCGCCCGTATTCAGGCAGTTATTTGTTCTGCATGAACACCATATATCTGGCCGTTTCTTCCATAGCCTCCAACAGGTGCTGGCGGTTCCGGCGCTTCTCTTCAGCGGTCTTCTTTGTAAATAATTTCATGATAATTTCTCCTTTTCCTCTTCTACCGATCTATCAAAAAACTCAAAACGCTTAAAGGTTCACAGGCTGCTTTTATCTGCTCTGGAAAAGCACCATATACCTTGCCATCTCTTCCATAGATTCCAGCAGATGCTTGTGGCTCTGACGTTTTTCTTCAGCGGTTTTCTTACCAAACAGTCTCATGATAACGTCCTCCTTATCATTTTCCTTACTTTTCCTTTTCTTCTCTACGCCCATATTATACCGCATCTATTTTGTAAAATCCATATCCATTTTAGGGAACTTGCACATCTATCATCAAATATTTTTGTGCATATCGCTATTTATTGAAAATTATTTCTTGACATTTGCCTGCAAGCGCGTATAATAGACATGTTATCCTTGCTCCAGTGTGTACTGGGGCCATATGTCCAAAAGGAGGTGCAAGAAATGCCCAAGATTTCCGCAAAGTACGAGACCATCTTCATTGTCGATCCCACGATCGGTGAAGAGGCGACGAATGCCGTGGTCGAAAAGTTCAAGACGCTTATCGAGGCGAACGCGACTGTCGATAACATCGACATCTGGGGCAAGCGCAGATTGGCTTACGCCATCAACGACCTGACTGAAGGTTATTATGTGCTTGTCGAGTTCACTTCCGCGTCCGACTTCCCGGCCGAGCTTGACCGTATTTATACGATCACCGACGGCATCATGCGTTCCATCATCATTGCAAAAGACAACTGAGCGCAGGTGGAGGTATAAACCATGCTTAACAAAGCGATCCTCATGGGGCGTCTCACGAGCGACCCCGAGCTCAGGCACACTGCCTCGAGCACACCTGTTGTGAGCTTTACTCTCGCCGTCAATCGCGGCTACGCGAAGGCCGGTACCGATCCTCAGACAGATTTTATTGACATTGTCGCCTGGAGGAGCACTGCGGAGTTTGTCTCCAAGTATTTCCACAAGGGCCAGCTTGTCGCGGTCTGCGGCAGCATTCAGACGCGTGTCTGGGAGGATAAGCAGGGGAGTAAGCGCAAATCTGTAGAAGTCGTCGCTGATGAGGTTCATTTCGCCGAACCGAAGAGGGATTCACAGTCACAGCCGCGTCAGGATACCGGCAGTCAGGTTTTCAACATGCCTGTCACCGGCTCAGAGTTTAACGACTTTTCCACTGACGACGGCGAGCTGCCCTTCTAACTTACTGTAAAGGAGGCACCACAATGGAAAGAGAAGCTCGTCCTGAGCGCAACGATCGTTTCAACCGCGGCAGAAAGCGCAGAAAGGTTTGCCAGTTCTGCGTTGACAAGGTTGAGCACATCGATTATAAAGATACCGCTAAGCTCAGAAGATATGTTTCCGAGCGTGCGAAGATTCTTCCGCGCCGTATGACCGGCACATGTGCTGCGCACCAGCGTCAGCTCACCGAGGCGATCAAGAGAGCCAGGCACATCGCCCTGCTCCCCTACACCGCTGAATAAGAACACTGATTCTTACCGACACCTCCGTGTTTTACACGGGGGTGTTTTATATATTCAGGCGTTTCCGCAGATGCCAGCGCCAGAGACGTTTCACGCAGGAGCACTGCGCTGTTTCGGTATGTGCTTTGCCGCAGTACGATTGTACGAATGCCAGTCTTGTGCTAAACTGAAAGAGAATTTTCAATCCATCGCTTTGGCCATGGCAGCGCTGCATGAAACACTCTGCGCGGCCATCACTTACGGAGGAAAAGCCATGTATATTGCGGATCTTCACATCCATTCCAAATATTCGCGCGCAACAAGCCGTGACTGCGACCTTGCGCATCTCGACCTCTGGGCGCGGCGCAAGGGCATCGGCCTTGTCGGCACGGGCGATTTTACGCATCCTGCCTGGCGCGCCGAGCTTGCGGATGCGCTCGTTCCCGCAGAGGACGGCCTTTACACCCTGCGCGAAGATTTGCGCATCCCCGACGCCACTGCGGGCGCCTCTTTTACGCCGCGTTTTATTCTCACCGGCGAGATCAGTTCCATCTACAAAAAAGGCGGACGCGTGCGCAAGGTGCACAATCTGATCCTCCTGCCCGGCCTGGAAGAGGCCGAAACATTGGCGCAAAAACTCGAAGCGATCGGCAACGTCCACTCCGACGGCCGCCCCATTCTCGGCATCGACAGCCGCGACCTTGCGGAGATCACGCTCGACGCCTGCGCGCAGGCGATGCTGATCCCCGCGCATATCTGGACGCCGCACTTCTCTCTCTTCGGAGCATTTTCCGGCTTTGACCGTATTGAAGACTGCTTTGAAGATATGACGGCGCACATTCATGCGCTCGAAACCGGCCTGTCCTCCGATCCGCCGATGAACCGGCGTGTCTCCGCGCTCGACCGGTATACGCTCGTCTCCAATTCCGACGCACATTCGCCGGCAAAGCTCGGCCGCGAGGCGAACCTTATCAGCGCCCCGCTCTCATACCCCGATCTCAAACGCGCGATCGAGACCGGGGAGGGGTTTGACGGAACAATCGAATTTTTCCCCGAGGAGGGGAAATATCATCTCGACGGGCACCGCGCGTGCCGCCAGTGCATGACGCCCGCGCAGACGGACGCGGCCGGCGGCCGCTGCCCTGTCTGCGGCAAAAAAATCACCATCGGCGTTGCACACCGCGCCGAGGATCTTTCGGACCGTCCGGAAGGCGTCATGATGCCGGATACAAAACCGTTTGAACGCCTCGTTCCCCTCACGGAGGTGATCGCCGCGTCCACAGGCGTATCCTCCGCCGGCACGCGCGCAGCCGACTGCTATCAGCGTCTCCTTCGTGCGCTCGGCCCGGAGTTTTATATCCTGCGCGAAGCTCCCATTGAAGCCATCGAGCGCGAGGCCGGGCCGCTCGTAGCGGAGGGTGTGCGCCGCCTGCGGCGCGGCGAGGTCATCCTCTCCCCCGGCTACGACGGTGAATACGGCGTGGTCACGCTCCTCACGCCCGCACAGATCGAGGCCATCCGCGGCCAGCTATCCCTCTTCGGCGAGGCGGAAGTGCAAAAAAACGTCCGTGCCAAACGTTCGCGGCCGGCAAAACCGGCTCCCGCCGCACCGCCGCCGGAAGCGAAAGCGCCAGCTGCGGCAGAAGTCCTGAACGACGCGCAGCTGCGCGCCGCGCACGCATGCTCCGGCACCGTCGCCGTATCTGCAGGGCCCGGTACCGGCAAGACGAAGACACTTGTTGCGCGCATCGCGTATCTGATCGAAGAATGCGGCGTAAAGCCCGGAGAGATCACCGCGGTGACCTTCACCAATCAGGCCGCGCATGAAATGCGCGCGCGTCTGGAGCAGCGCCTCGGCGGCAAACGCGCCGTGCGCGCCCTCACGATCGGCACGTTTCACGCCATCTGTATGAAGCTGCTGAAAGACGCCGTGCTCATCGGCCAGATGGAGGCGCTCGACCTCGCGCGCGAAACGCTCGATGCGCTGGGGCTGAAAATAGCTCCGCGCGCCTTCCTCCAGGCGGTCTCACGCGTAAAAAACGGCGCGGCGCTTTTTGACGCGGATATCGATGAGGAAGCGTTTGAAGCCTATAACGCGCGTCTGCAGGCAGCAGGCGTTCTGGACTTTGACGACCTTCTGCTGCGCGCACTGGACAAGGGAACATCCGGCGCGCGGCGCTTTACCCACCTGCTGGTCGACGAATTCCAGGATATCGACGAGCTGCAGTACCGTCTCGTGCGCGCGTGGAGCGCGCAGTCTGAAAGTCTTTTCGTCATCGGCGATGCAGACCAGTCGATCTACGGCTTTCGCGGAGCGGACGGGCAGGCTTTTGCCCGCCTTCAGGCAGATATCCCGGATCTCACCGCAATCCGGCTGACGGAGAATTACCGCTCGTCGCCTGAAATCATTTCCTGCGCGCTGTCCATGCTCTCGGCCGGAGATTCCTGCGGGCGCATGCTGCACGCCAACCGCCCGCGTTTTTCGCCGGTTCGGCTTGTCACAGCAGCGGACGATTTTTCCGAAGGGATTTTTATCGCAAAGGAGATCGCCCGCATGACGGGCGGCGTGGATATGCTCGGCGCGCAGGCGATGTCCGGCACGCGGGAAACGCTGCGCTCTTTTTCCGACATCGCGGTGCTTTGCCGCACGAACCGCCAGGCGCAGCAGATTGAAAAATGCCTGCGGCACGACGGCATCCCCTGCGTCGTCTCCGGCAGGCAGAACGTTCTGGAGGACGACGCGGCGCGCGGCGCGCTCGCCTTTTTCCGCTTCCTGCTCGACGCACGCGACACGCCGGCGCTGCGCCTCTGCCTTCGCCTTGTCTGGCAGTGCCCGGGCGATCTGATTGCAAGGGCGGAGCGGTATTTCCTGGCCGGCGGCGCGTGCACGCCCGAGGCGCTGCGCGAAGCGTTCGCTTCCGACGCGCCGCTGCACCCCTGGATTGACTGCGCCGAATCGTTTCTCCCGCGTGTGCAAAAAGAAAAGCCGCGCCGGCTGCTTGAGCGCTGGGCTGAGTGCTTCCCCGCTGACAAGGACCGGCTGGAGGAACTTCTCGACATGGCAGTCTTTTTTTCCGACATGCCGTCTTTCCTCGAAAATCTGCTGACCGGTGAGGAAGGTGATCTGCGCCGCACTGTGGGGAAGCATTACGCTTCCGGGGCCGTGCAGGTCATGACGCTGCACGCCGCAAAAGGGCTTGAGTTTGCCGTTGTCTTCCTCGCCGGCGTCAATGACGGTGTGATTCCGCTCACCACCTCCCGCCGAACAGACCTTGCGGAAGAGCGCAGGCTTTTTTATGTCGGCATGACCCGCGCGCGTGAGGAACTTGTGCTCCTTACCTCTGGCACGCCGTCGCCGTTCCTCTCCGCTATCGCACCGCAGGACCTTGTATGCGAAAGTGTTTCGCGCAGAAATCGCCCTGAAGCGGAACAGCTCTCGCTTTTTTAGGAAAAGAGGAGGAGCGCTGCAATGTTGCAGCGCTCCTCCTCTTTTGATTCATCATTTACGCCGAACAGGCACCTGTCGGCCGCCTGTTTTACGCCTGATAGAACTCCGCGACCGCTTCAAAAAAGGCGTCGATGTTCTGCCAGCTCGACAGCGGCGGGATATCGCAGCCCGACGAGATCACAAAATTCGGGTACTCGGCACAGCACTCGGACATGATGCGCTTCGTCTCCGCCTTAATCGATTCGGGCGTGCCATTTCGGAACTGTCCGGCGGGGTCGACGTTGCCCATGACGACGATGTCCTTGGGAATGTGTGCAAGCATTTCTTTCATGGAAATCGCGTTTCCGAAGTGATAGGCCGCAGCACCCGTGCGCAGGATCGAATCGATCATCTGAATGGTGTTATTGCCGCAGTTGTGATAGATGACGATAAAATCGTCGTCCTGCACGGCGTCGACGATCTGCCTGACATACGGCTCGGAAAATTCCTCCGCGAGCGCCGGGGAAAGAAGGCCCGTGAGCGGCTCGGCCATAACGATGCCCGCGGCCCCCGTCTTTTTATATGCTTTGATGTATTCGACCAGGAACGCCGTCGCTTTTTTCATGGCAATATGCACCATATCCGGCTCGGCGTAACAGTTGACGAGCGCCTCCGTCACATCCATCAAACGCCCTGCGAGGGAAAACGGCCCGATCACGCCTGCAAAAACCGGCTTATCTGTGATCAGCTCGCACGCTTTGGCGATCGCCTCGATATATTTGCCTGTGCGGCCCGCGCCGACCTCGGGCACTTTGAGCGCCTCGGCCTCTTCCTCGCTGGAGATGATGGACCCCACAACTGTAGGCACCTCGTCGTCGGACACTTTGATCTGCGAGCCAAACGCCTCCGCTTCGACAGACAAGTCCATCATGCTGACGGACGCCGCCGAATCGACGCGCTCGGCGATCAGCTTCATCCCCTTTGCCTGAAGGTTCGCATCACTGATCAGCTCTTTTACCGTGATATTCATCAGGGTGATGGATGGGAACGACAGAACTGGCATCGCCTTTTTACTGGGCGCGTGCAGCAATTCATCAAGCCATACTTTTGCATTCATTCAGGTAACCTCCTTCATATGATCCACTGGACATAGTATACCTGAAAGCACGCCCTCCGATATATGATTTTTATTTGGTTTTTGGGAAATTTTAAGCGACTGTATATGGAAAACGGACGGCTGAAATCGGCTTTTGGACAACCAAAAGGCCGGGGCGCTCCGCTTCCCTTCGCGGCGTCCCGGCCTTTTTCATACAATTACAAAGCCCCGGCACAGATCGGCTCAAAGACTGGAGCCGGTCTTGAAATACTTTTTCGTCAAAGCGATGGTCACGCCCGACAGGCACAAAAGCCCGACAAGGTTCGGGATCGCCATCAGGCCGTTGAGCGTGTCGGCGATGCTCCACATCAGGTCGAGCGCGGAGGTATCCTCCAGAACATTGGACGAGGAGGAGATCGCGCCGATGAACACGACAGCGATAAAGACAAACTTAAAACCGTATTTTACAAACCTGTTGTTTTTCGTCAGATACCCCCAGCAGGTCTCGCCGTAATATTCCCAGCCGAGAATGGTCGAAAGGGCGAACAGCAAAAGCGCAACGCGCACAAAATGACCGCCCCACACAGTGCCGGTAAGCACCTCGACCGCCTTCGCGGTCAGCGCGCCGCCTGTAAGCGGGCCCGTATACAGCCCCGACAGAATAACCAGAATGCCCGTAATGCTGCAGACGATGATCGTATCGACAAACACCTCGAAAATCCCCCACAGGCCCTGTTCGACCGGGTCTTTTGTGGAAGAGGCCGCATGTGCGATCGGAGCGGAGCCGAGTCCTGCCTCGTTTGAAAAAACGCCGCGCGCAAAGCCGTTTTTCATCGCCGCGAAGATCACATATCCAAACACGCCGCCGCCCACAGCCTGGAGGCTGAACGCGCCGCGAAAAATCTCCCCGAACACCGCCGGCAGCGCGCCCGCGTTCGCCACGATGACGCCCACGCCGATCACGATATAAAAAAGCGCCATGAACGGCACGAGATAGCTCGTGACCGTGCTGATACGCTTAAGCCCGCCAAGAACCACTATGCCGACGATCAGCGCCAGTACAACGCCCGTAATGACCGACGAATCGAAGCCCGCCCCCGTGAGGTTGTTGATCGCGACAGAAATTTCAGCCGCCTGTGTCGCATTGCCGATGCCGAACGCCGCAAGCCCGCCAAACAGCGCAAACACACAGGCAAGCCATCTGCATTTCAGCCCCTTCTCGATATAGTACATCGGTCCGCCGAAATGCGTGCCGTCCGGCGATACCTGGCGGTATCTGACGGCAAGGACGATCTCAGAATACTTTGTGCACATGCCGAAAAATGCGGAAATCCACATCCAGAAAACAGCGCCCGGGCCGCCGGCTGCGATCGCTCCGGCTACCCCGGCGACATTGCCGACGCCGATGGTGCTTGCAAGCGCCGTCGACACAGCCTGAAACGGCGTGACGTTCGTGCCGTCGGAGCGCTTCGCCGTCGCCGCATCACCGTGCTTAAACAGCGTTGCAACCGTAGTTCGCCACATATGGCCAAACTTTTTGACCTGCGGGAAGCCGCAGCGGATGCTCAGATAAATGCCCGTGCCCACGAGCAGGACAAGCATCACCGGCCCCCATACAAAGTCGTTGACAGCTTTGTTGAGCGTGCTGATTAAATCCATCTTTTTCCCCTCCCACGATATGTGCCGCACAGCGGCTTTATCATTTTAGCACAATATGGAAAGAGAAAACAAGGCATTACTTATATTGAACTCCCGTTTTCAATCATTTTTATTGCTTCGCAATAAAAATTCTGATTTTATTCGCACGCGTCTCGCCCTGCGGGCAACCGCCGCGCATGCGATAAAAAATAGCCTGCGGCTATTTTTTATTGCTCACTGCACTGCAACAGACAGACCATCGTCCACCGCGAGCAGCGCCCCCGGATATCCGCGCTCAGCCACTGCGCGCAGAATTTCCTGCGCGCGCTGTTCGGGTGCGTAGACAAAAAGGCAGCCTCCGCCGCCCGAGCCGTTGAACTTCCCGCCGTATGCGCCGTGCCGGATGGCAAGCGAGAGGATCTCCTCGATTTCCGGCGTGGAGATTCCCAGCCCGTCGCGCAGGTTTTGATGATGCGCATTCAGAAGTGCGCCCAGGCGCGCATCCGTCATGCGCCTCTCCCGCAGCAGCGCGAGCGCCTCGCGCTGGATGCGGTAGTTGGCGATATTGGCGGCGAGCTTGCGCCGGTGGAAAGCGTCAAGACGATCCAGAAGCACCATCAGCTCCGGCTCGGCGTAAAAATCGCGCACGGAGGAGACGCCGAACGGCGCCAGCAGCGCGAGCGCCTCCAGCGTGGGGATCTTCGACTCCGACAGGATGCGCAGCGTGTCCTTCTGCCGCAGCGTGACTAACAGAAGAAAGCACCCCTCCGGACGCGCGTCAAGCCGCTCCGGCTCCACCTCGCCGCGAAAGTCCATATGTACCAGAGCGCCGAGCGCCGAAGCGTAGTGGTCCATTTTGCCGCCCGGCTCATGAAACTCCTCGACCTCGGCGCGCCAGGCAAGGCGCGCCATGTCCGGCGCATCCGCCGCGCGGCGCGGCGCGTAAAGCCCGGCGAGCGCCGCGACAAAGGCAAGCGTCATCGTCGTGGAGGAGCACATCCCCTTTCCGATGGGAATGTCCGAATCCATCCACACTTCCGCGCCGGAGAGCTTCACCCCCTCGCTGCGCAGGACCGTGACTGCGCTTTTGAAATAGTCGCGCGGCCCGTCGTACACGATCGGCTGCGTGAGATCGATGCGGAAGGATTCCATCTTCCCCTCCGGATTCTTCTGGCCCAGCTCGGAGATGGCCCTGTCGCGGATATGGATCACGATCCATTCGTCCTCGCGCTTCACAGCGCGCGCCGTGAAGCGCAGGCTGATCGCCGCGGCGATCACCTCGAGCCCCAGATAGTCCTGATGCTCGCCGAACAGGCAGATCCTGCTTGGCGTGGAGACGCGGAGCATATGTTTGTCATTCACCGGCACATATTCCTTTCCTGCGGCGCTGCCCGCCTCCCGGCCGCCGCGCCGTTGATCGCATGCTTACCGCCCGCCGCGGTGGTAAAGCTGCAGGCCCATGGTGATATTTTCGCAGCAGACACATTCTTCACCGCGCACGACGGCGCGGTTCTCAGCGGTAAACCCCTCCCAGGTGTTGCCATCCGCATCGCGCATGCCGTCAGGCCGCTCCTTCAGCCCGATGAGATAGCGCTCCATTGCCGTGTCATCCGCGAGAAAGCGCCTGAAAAACGCTGTGAGAAAATGGTCCGTCATCGCGTTCAGCCGCGCCGCATCCCACGCGTACTCCACGCGGCTGTGATACGCATCCGCCATATCTGCAGCCGCCAGCTGCGCGCAGGGCGGGTTTTGAAGGGCGTTTGCGCCCGCGTTCTCGATCACCAGCAGCCAGCGCTCACTGCAAAGCGCCTCAAACTGTGCGCGCTGCTCCTGCGCGCCCGGCTGCGCGTCGCCAAGGAGGACGAAAAGCGGCGTTCCCCCATCCGTCATCCGGTCAAGTGCCACGGGCGAGGAAAAGGCGAACGCACGCGCGCTGCCGCCAAGTGCGCGCACCGCCTCCCCGCAGGCATTTTCATGCGCCAGGATGCCCAAATTAGGTCCGTCCACCGCCGCATACAGAAAACACTTCTCCTCATTGGCCATCGTCGTCACGCGCTTGTAGCACAGCCGCGCGGCCGCGGCCGCGTCGATGCCCTGCGCCGGGCGCACAGAGGCGATTACGAAGCCGTATGACGCCAGATGCTCCGCCGCATGCGACCATGCCGATGTGCCGCACGCCTCCTGCACGAAGAGGATCAGCGGCCAGCCCGCCTGCGGCATCCCTTCGCGGCGCACCGGTGCGCCGCGCGCCGCCCGTCCGGGAAATGTGAGCGAGACCTGCTCCCCGGCGCTGCTGTATGCAAAATCGCTCGTATACCGCGTGCGCGCCTCCATCCCCGCACGCAGCTCGGCCGGATACCACAGTTCAAACCCGACCGGCCATCCCTCGGCAGCCAAAAGGCGCGTTCCCACCGCGTACGGCCCGCGCGCGGCCAGCGCCGGCGCAAACGGCAGCCGGTCGCCCGCGCAGAAATCGGGCGTGAACACCGTGGAATTATGTGCCGGGCCGACTGTTCCTGCCGCCTGTACGCGCCGCACTGCGATCCTCTTCTTCACCATCATCCGCGCACCCCTTCCTCAAGATGATAAAACGCCATACCCAAATTACTGCCCTCGCGGAAGCCCGCCCATGCGCAGGCGTTGGACAACCCCTCCGGAAGGTCAAGATACGCGCCCAGCCGTGCGTCCGCCTTCAGATACTTCCCAAAAAACGCAGTGGCAAAATGCTGATTGATGTTGTTCAGCCGTCCCTGCTCCCAGCATGTCTCGTGATAATGCGTGATCTCCGCCGGGTGCACACCTTCTTTGGAAAGCGCGGCGTCCGGCGCGGGATTGACAATGATATTGTGCCGCGCATTGCGGTAGACGAGCAGGTAGCGCTCACAGTTTTCCGCCGCGCGAAAGCGCGCCTGCGTATTTTCGGCAAAAGCGACCTCGTCCTTCGCCCCGGTAAGGAAAAGCACCGGGCAGCGGATCGCCCGGACGGATTCGTCGCGCACCACATCCGTCACGTAAGGCGACGCGGCGATCACGGCCTTGACACGCCTGCGGATATCGCAGCGCTCGCCGCTGTGCTCATACCACTCGCTGCCCCGCATCCGGTGCGGCGCGAGGCGCAGCATCGGTGCAAAATCTGTCACATAGCCCGCGCCCGCGACATTTAAAACCCCGTGCCCGCCCATCGAATAGCCGATCAGCCCGACCGTCTCCGCGTCGGCGATCTGCGCGAGCGGCCCAAGCGCTGCGTCCTCGCGCGCGAAAGCGCGGATGACAAACTCGATATCGTCACCGCGGTTTGCATACGCGCAAAGGTTCGAACGGATATCGTCGTGGCGGCTGTCGGTAAAATCGATAGCCGCAAACACGTAACCTTTGGACGCGAGGTTCTCCCCCATATAGGAAAGCATTGTGGAAAAGCCCGGATCGCCGTGGGCATACAGTATAAGCGGAAAGCGCCCGCCTGCGACCGGCTCGGCGCCGCGCGCCGCGCGGCCGTTCACCGCGTATCTGCTCAGCACGCGCTCCGGAACAATATGCTCCCGCCCCAGGCTGTCGCGGTCGTAAACGCAGCGCTCCTCTTCCCCCGGGCGCAGCCGGGCAGGATACCACACCTCGCAGGAAAGAGGCCTGTCACAGCGGGGTACCTCCGCTTCGATATCGTCGTTCAGGATCCACTCAATCGCACAGGGTGCGCCGCGATTGACAAGCTCCACCGTGCGCACGCCGACTGCGTATTCCCCGCGCGGCGCAAGCGCCGGAGCATTCGGCAGCGCATCTCCGTAGCAAAATTCCGGCGTATAGACCGTCGAAGCGCCGCACACACCATCCGTCTTTTTCATCATAAAACACCGCTTCCTTTCCGTCAGTCGCGAAGGGCCATGTCGCCGTCGCGTACCCAGCCGATCTTCCTCAGCAGCCAGTCAAACACGAGGGTAAGCGCCGCCGGCGCCAGAATATGCAGAAAAAGCATCTGTGCAAGGACGACGAGCGCGCCGCGCTCATCGCTCATCACACCGAAGGTGGTGATCTGCCCGACCAGGGCGCACGTGCCCATCCCCGCGCCCATGGCGTTGTTCGTCATGCCCATGAGGCGCGTGGAGACCGGCCCGAGCACCGCCGCCGCAAGCGTCGGCGCGATCCAGATCTGCGGCCGGCGGAAAATATTGGGCACCTGCAGCATCGACGTGCCGATCGCCTGCGACAGAAAGCCACCGAAATCATTGTCGCGACGCGACGCCACTGC
>CAKTWY010000063.1 GCA_934630445.1 uncultured Eubacteriales bacterium | reverse complement strand
GTCTCCGACGGCACGCCATGAAATTTGAGCGCATCGCCTCGGAGAGGCGATATGCGCGGGTATAATAACGGTTATCCGTCGAACCCATTGATGTGCCAGCAGGCAGGCTGCCTGCTGGCGTGAAGCGCGCCATTGAACTCAGGTTTTGCACTGCGCAGCAAGGAAAAACCTGACTTCGTCCAAAGTTCTTAATACCGTTTTTGCCATACTTAAATATTTTTGATCTGGGGTTTTCAGATCCGGAATACAAATCACAGGGATATTTGCGCAATATGCCGCCTGTATGCCCGCCTCGCTGTCCTCCAAAACCAGGCAGTCCTCCGGCTTCTCGCCAATCTTGCCGCATGCCTTCAGGAAAATGTCCGGCTTCGGCTTCCCATTTTCCACCTCGTGGCCAAATACAAACGCGTCAAAGAATGGAACCATATCGTGCTGTTTTAATATTTTCAGCGCTCTTTCTTCCGTACTTGACGAGGCAAGCGCAATTTTAAGACGATGCGCTTTTAAATAGGTCAATAATTCTTTGGCCCCCGGCTTTTGTGCGACGCCCTGCGAGAGGAATCTGTCTTCAATACGCAAAACGTTTTCCAGCCCCGTCTCAACCGTCCACGCAAGGTGATATGTTTCAATCAATGCCTTGACGTTTTCGCTTTCCGTTTTTCCACTGTAGCTGCGCACATACTGCTCTCTGGTAAGTTCATACCCAAACTGATGAAGAATCTCCTGATATACGTCATAGGATATGATTTCGCTGTCGATCAATACCCCGTCCAAATCAAAAATTACCGCTTTGGTCATATATCGCTTCTCCCTTCTCTAACGAAAGCGCATTTGATACACGGAATTTCAGAAAGTGTTCCCAACCGCGCGCGTCTCGCCCTTCGTACAGCCGCCGCACATGTGTAATAAAAAACAGCTGTAAGTTGTTTTTTTATTGCTCCGCAATAAAAAACTTTCATTTCATTCGCGCACGCATCGCCCTGCGGGCAACCGGCGCGCATGCGATCAAAAACAGCCTGCGGCTCTTTTTGATTATATCAGTTTTCTTCCCCGGCCGCAAGCGAGCGCTTAGCGCTGTCTTCAGGACAAGCGTCACTTCCAAAAACACGGCTGCTCCTGATAAGGATTCATATTTTTTCGCACGCGGCGCAAACTAATGCCGAGGTGATTTGTATGCCCAAAGACAGTCAGCCCGATAATAAAAAAGCGCGTATGGAAAAATGCAATGGTCAGACGCCCATTACCCGTGAAAACCAAAATCAGAATAAAAACGCCAAAAAGAAGTCCATTCCCAATAACGATGTCTGAACGCCACGGATGGATATGGAGGTGAACACATGTCAGACAGTCCGCATCTTTGCCTGAGCGACCTGCTCGACCAGGACCTTTCGAGTCAGGAATATTTCAACACTCTGCCGACCGAAGTCCGGCAGGAACTCATGCAGAATGATGAAATTACGACATTTGAAGCGCTGCAGGTATATGCCGCGCGTCTGCTCGTTCCGCCTAACGAGCAGTAAAATCTCCCTGCGCCCCGGAGAAACTGTGATGCGGAATCGCAGACTTCTCCGGTTTTTTTGATGATACACCGCCGCCTGAACGACTAAAAGACTTACATATTCTCTTTTTTCCATCACACTCCATAAATTTCAGGAAAGTGCACGGCTGTCATGCATTTCCCTATACGCTGCAGCCAGACAGCCGCAGCGCGTACTGCGGACATCTTGCGTTTTGCGCGTTTACGTTGTATGCTTAATCCGTTCCCCAGTTTTTCTACAGGGCTTTCACAGAGCAAGCCGCATGACCGCAGGAGGAGATCGATATGCAGGAAATATGGATCATGGGCGAGATACTCGTCGAAATTATGCGTACACATCCCGATATGCCCCTTTCCCTTCCCGGCCCTTTCCAGGGCCCGTTCCCAAGCGGTGCGCCTGCCATTTGTGCCGATACCATTGCGCGGCTCGGGCATCGCTGCGCCATCGTTGGCGGCATCGGTGCAGATGATTTCGGTGCCTGCGTTCTCTCCCGTCTGCAAAAGGATGGCGTGGATACTTCACACGTTCTGCTCGACCACACCGGCAGCTCCGCCTGTGCCTTTGTTACATATTTTTCCGACGGCTCGCGCAACTTTATTTTTCATCTCAACAACACCCCCGCTGTTCGGGCTGTTGCTCCTGACGAGGCCGTTTTCAAGGGATGCCGCTATTTTCATATCATGGGTTGTTCGCTGACGGCAAACCATGCCTTCGGCCGCGAAATCATCATTGCAATGGAGCGTGCGCGCCGCCAGGGCGCCAAAATCAGCTTTGATCCGAACATCCGCCCGGAACTCCTTCACAACGCTGAATCGCTTGCGCTCGTGCGCGAGGTTCTCCGACATACCAGTATTTTTCTCCCCGGACGTGAAGAGCTCCTCCTCCTGACCGGCGAGCATACAACGCCGCGCGCAGTCAAACGCTGCTTTGAAAATCCGGTCCTTGAAATCCTCGCGCTCAAGAATGGAGCAAAAGGCTGCACAGTCTACTCGCGCAGCCAGGTCCTTTCCATGGGGGTATACCCGGTTGTTTCCATCGATGCGACCGGCGCGGGCGATTGTTTTGACGGTGCGTTCCTGTGCGGGCTTCTCGAAGGGCGTCCGCTCAGTGAGACGCTGAAGCTGGCGTCAGCTGCCGGAGCGCTGAACACCGCGGCGTTTGGCCCTATGGAGGGCGCAATCTCTCCCGCCGCCCTTCAGACGCTTATAAAGCTGCATCCGGATATCGCCGTTCAAGCGCAGCCTGTGCAAAAGTACTGACGTTTGATCCGTTGGGAGAAATTGCATTTGCAAAATAGTTACAAAACGGTTACAATAAAACCGTCCTCGAGAGACAGTACGCCGATTGCTTTGCACCGCAAAGCACGAAGGCCGGTCGCGTGCAGACCTTTTATCCTGCACGATTCAAGCTTAAGCGACCGCCCGCCTGAGCGGACGGATGCGCATAAAATCAAAGTTCTGGCTGCACATGTCTCGCCCACCGGGCGGCCGGCATGCATGTGCAACCAAACCGTTACTGCTAAAGGAGGTTTCACCAATGTTCTGTAATTCTAATGTTAATTTTGACTGCAGCGCGCTCTTCGAGATGCTTTGCCAGTATTTTGGCTTTGGCTGCTAATGGAGGCATTTACGCGGTTCGAGGCGCTTTTGCATCGTATTTCCGATGAATACACATTGCCTCCCGCTTTTTGTTAACTCATGGTTCAGATGAAAGTCGAACGCGGCTCCGCTCCGGCGGGGTCGCGTTCCTCTCTAGAAATATACCTTTGCCGCTGTATATGCTGCATATATAGCCTAAACACTTTCCTCACTTGCAGGTTTTGCTCCCCCCGTACAATACTGACTGTGCAAATAAGCACCCTGCGTTTTTCAGCATGTTTTTTACCAAAGGAGGTTACATTTCAATGAAGAAGCTATTTTCACTTTTTTCGGTATCCGCAGTCGCAATGCTGCTTCTCTCAACGAGCGCGCTGGCACTTTCACACACTGTCAAAAGCGGAGACACCATGTGGAAGCTGGCTGTCAAATATCAGGTCGGTACCAGTGAAATAATCCAGGCAAACCCGCAGGTTTCCAACCCCGATCTCATTTATCCCGGTCAGGTGCTCACGATTCCGGAGACGGACACGGCAGTCACTTCCTTTGAGCAGGAAGTCATCCGCCTCGTCAATGCCGCACGCCGCGAAAACGGCCTCAGCGCCTTAACGCATAACTGGGAGCTCTCCCGTGTCGCGCGCTACAAATCGCAGGACATGGCCGACAACCGCTATTTCTCCCATACCAGCCCGACTTATGGCTCGCCCTTTCAGATGATAAAAAACTTCGGCATATCTTACCGCACTGCCGGCGAGAACATTGCCGCCGGGCAGCGCACCCCCAAAGCGGTGGTTGACGCATGGATGAATTCCAGCGGCCACCGTGCCAACATTTTGAATGCCTCTTATACGCAAATCGGCGTCGGTTACGTCGCAGACGGCAATTACTGGACGCAGATGTTCATTGGCTGACACGGATAAAAAGCACAAAGGCCGTTCGCTCAACGAGAACTGCCTGATGAAAACGCCGCAGCTAAAAAAGCTGCGGCGTTTTCGTTTCTTCTCTGCCCTGTACTCGGAACAGCACCCATTCTTTGCCGCACCGATGATTCTCCAGCCGACACACAGCTGCTTCTCACCACAGAAGTACAGACGCATACACAATCATGGCCTGCGCCGGAATATATGTAATCCAGATCCATACATCCTTATTTTTGATTGAATGTTCCCCGATATTTACTGCCGCCACAACCGCGTCGGATATGACGAACAACAACCCGCCGATCGCCGCACAAACCCAGCCGTGCCGCAGAACACTTGCCGCGCCAAGCGCAAAACTTGCCGTTCCGCCGACCAGAAGCCCATATAACAACGCCCCCCGGTTGATAAGGTCCGTTTTTTTCGGATTGCGGATGAAGGCCCGCCACATGAAAAACAGCATGCCCGTATCCCCGCAAAACGCCGCCAGCAGACAGACATTGAAGACAGTTGTTCCGTTTGCATGCGCCGCTGCAATAAAAGCTGCCATATAGGAACAATGGGCAACGCCGAAGGTCATCATACCGCCGATCAGTCGGTTTCGCCACGGCAGCAGCCCGGCCATCGATAAGTCTCCCGCAAAAGAGAACAGCATACCTGTAAATATCAGCAGTTTGTGGACTGTGTACAGCTCTAAGCACCAAATAACAAAATTCGCCAATACGATGGAGAAACTGAGAATTAAGCGGCTTCCTTTCGGAAATTGGTGCACTCGCCCGTCTTTTGCGCCGGCAAGGCACAGTCTGGCCTGAAACGTCCATACAAAAAGCAGCACATTGCACAGCGCCACTATGGCGAGTATCACTGACTTTCCTCCTCTCCTGCGTGCCCATTCTGTGAACGGCATCTTCACGCCATGATCATACCACATATATCATTGCGTTCCTGCCGGCAAACGTCGAAAAAATATCTCAACGGCGCAAGCGACACGGCAGACAATATATAAGCAAAATACGATCGCACAATATCCAGTGTTCACATATTCTGTAATGTAGTAACTGGAGGTGGCTTTATGATTATGTTTGCTACTGTATTGTCCGTGCGGCGGGATCATCTGCTCGTGATAGACCGCAATACACGGCAGGAAGTTCGCGTTAACACGCCGTTTGCAATGCGCTTTCGGCGTGGCGATTTTGTACGTATCCTGTACAACGGCGTTATGACCAGGAGTATTCCGCCGCAGATCACTGCAATTCGCATCATTAAATTGCCGCGTTTCTGGCGCTGACCGCTTTCCGCCCCGGATAACGGGGCGGATTTTTTATGATTCATCAGCAAATATCAGCAACAGTATCCCATGTCGAAAATTCATACTGGTCAAAATAAAAAAAGCCTCGCGGCTTGCTAAAAAACGCTTCCAGGTACGACCCGTCCGGCGCGCGTTTGCCCGCCGTCTCGATCCCGTGCCCGGCGTCGATCATTATAATCATGCTTTGCCCTCCTTGACAATATCACGGCGGGCGCGATATAATGAATACAGAAAAGGGCGCTGTTGCAAGACGGTTAGCCCAATCCGATCATTATAGTTTTACTACGTTGACCGTTCGGGGCCTAGCCGAGCGGTCAACACGCTTTTATGGAAAGTATGTAGCTCAACAGGAGCAAACACACCAGAACACGGAAGGCAAACGCCAGCCGTTCCCGCCACATCAGCATCACCCCCTTTCGTAAGGGAGTGGCTAACCGCCATTTTGCAACAGCGCCACCCATATTCTACCATGCGCCGCCGCAGGATGTAAAGCGCCGTCCGAAGGACGGCGCTATTTTTATTTCCCCGCACTTGTCCGGCCCTCTCCGCCGCATTCAAGCGCCCGTTCTTCCGCGCTCCTCCCAGCAGTGAACCGCCGCGCTACGGAAGATATCTCCTCCACGGGTTGTTCGCTTCCTTCCAGCTTTTGTTCATGCTCTGCCATAGGATGGCCCTGTCCGCATTCGATATCCCGCTCAGCTCCCTGATCGCCGCCTCCGCCTCGTCCTGCGTGTAGGTGCCGAGCTTCCCGCTTTCCGTCGGCTGATCCACCTCGTCCAGCGTATTCAGAAAGTCGATATAAACATTTCCGGATACGCCGTTCTCCTTTGCATATACCGCCCCATCAGAATCATACTGGCCATCTGGTTTAATACCGTCATCGCCGTTTTGATGTCTCCGGCATTTGCCGCGTTGTTATAAAGCGCCCAGCCCATCGCCGTGTTCTTTTTGGACACCTCACCGCGCATCATACGCCCCAGCCAGTCGGAAAGGGCCGTCTCAAACCCATCGCGCTCAATCGCGCTGCCGGCGTCCGCAATGGCCTGCTCATCCGTATACGCATCGTAGGAGAAGATACCGTCTGTGACCATCTGCTCAATGGTAGGGATCGCGTCTTCCGGCGTCGCTCCCGCCTCAAGAACGGTCCGCACCGTCTGCGATACTTTTTTGCCCGGAGCTGTTTTTTTCGGCACCTGAACCTCACGCGCCGGTTTCTCGCCGGCCGGAATGGCCCCGTAGTCTTTTACCAGCTTTTCATACTCCGCAAGCACCGCCTGCCTGTCCTTCGGTTCCAGCGACATAATGGCAAGGCGTACTCCTGTGTCAGACCCGCCCCTGTAGCCTTTCAGAACTTTTTCGCGATAAGCGTCCATCGTCCTGCTGTCCACGCCGCCATCCTGCGCGGCTTTGAGCATATGCTGCAAAGTGCGCACAGTTGCCTTCAGCTCATCCGCCTCGCGCTTTCGCTTCTGTCTTTCTCTGGCGGCCGCCTCCTTCACCTTCTGCCGGTTCTCCGCAATCAGCTGCGCAATGCGCGCGTTCTTCTGCTCGCGCAGCTTCTCCAGCTTCTTTCCGTCACGGATGACCTGCCTGGTAAGCTTTCCTTCCGCCTTGTCCGCGAAGGTCGGCCTGGCCTGCGGCAGCTCGTAAAACCGCTCCAGAATGTCGTTCGCCAGCCATGACGCGCTCTCCCGCATGTTCGTGCTGTACGGGTTCACCTCGTACGGCTCCAGCCCGTCGAGTACGTCCACAATGCGCATCAGCTGATCCGCCGGGTTGGATGTTTCCTGCTCGTCGAAAAACTCCGGGTACAGGTGCGAAAGCTCCTGATACACCTGGTCAATCTCCGCACCGTCCTTGGAGGAAAGGCTGAGCCTGCCCATATACGCCCTGCGCAGCGAGTTGTAGCCGCCCATGCTGTCAAGGTCGCTCCACATCTCCCTCGGCACATGCAGCTTCTGCTCCCGCAGATACCGGCGCAGCCGGCTGTACTGCCTGTAAACCTCGTCTTCCGTCACGCTTGCCGCTTCCAGGATATCCACTGCCGCCTCAAAGGCCCGCCTGTACGCTTCGCTCCACACCGGCCCCTCTCCGTTCTCGCCGTTTGCGAGGTACGTGTACAGGCTGTCCAGCGCCGCGCGCGTTTCCTCCACGTCCGCGCTGCTCTGATAGTCTTTCAGGAGCGTCTTGGCGAAACTGTCCAGCGCCTTCCGGTCTACCTTTGCGAACTCCGTCCGCCTGAACTGCTCACGGAGCCCTGCCACAGTCTCCCGCAGCTTCGCGTTCTCACGCTCCAGATCCTTTTGGCCTTTCAGCGAGAAACGGGCCCCCTCCACGCTGTTGACCTTCTCCAGACGGTCCGCCTCATCGCCCGCCCTGTATTCCAGCGTCCGCACCCCAGCCTGCGCCAGAGCGTCAGTCAGTTCCCTGCTGCTTCCGCTGGGCACCACGGCGGCCAGAACCTCATCGAAGCCCACTGCCCGCTGTGGCTTTGCCTCAAACAGGTTGACCGGCATTTGAGATACATCAAACAGCAGATCGCGTATGTCCATGGCTAATTGGTTTCCAACCTTGTACCGGTACTGCGCAAAAGCCTTTTCAATACTGTCCACTGTGTACCTTCCGCTGTCCGCGATCTCCATCAGAATTTCGCCCACACTGTCCATACGCACGAGGCTATTTTCGTTCGACTCCGGCCCTGTCCTGATAACGCGGCTGATCATTTCCAGCATCCGGTCTTGCAGCTGATTATGAATCGCTTCAAATTCTTCCTTCGTCAGGTTTTGCAGGCGGTTCTCCAGATTGTGCATATCTGCAATGCTCTTAAACCGCCTGGCCATCCCGGCGCGCAGCGTTTTTACGCCGTAAAACCCTGCCACATTCTTGGTATTTCCGCCATTTTGGCCCGCCATCGCTTTGACGATGTTCTCCAGGGTAACGGGATAGTGTGTCTGCCGGAAGGAGCGGCGGTTGCCGCTGGGGGTATACAGTTCCCTGTTGTTGGAAATGCCGCTGTCTCCTTCAATACCGGAAAACAACTCCCGTACCCACCGCTCATATTCTGCCATGTTCAGCGCGTCATCCACGGCTTTTCGGGTAGCCGCCCCGTCCGTTACAGTCTCATAAACCGGCTCTCCGCCCCGGTCGTCCAAATACGCCTGCACTTGACGGAGAATGCCGCTCATACGGAAGGGGGATTTGGTCATTCCGGGGAATGCCTGTTCCAGCGCATCCCGGTACCGTTCCCGCAGGTCTTTCAGGTTCAACCCGCCTAATTCCGCTCCGGTGGAAATACCCAGCGCGTCAGCTACGGCCCTGTATTTGTCCACACGTGCCTCTGAATATCCTCTGTCCGCCTCCCGATGTGTCATAATTGGAGAGATATGCTGCCCCTGTTCCTCAAGATAGGCCGCTTTCAGTCCGTAATTATCCATGGCATGATCGATCAGCCCACGCTCCCCACCGTAACGGTTGAGCAGGTCGCTCATGTCATAACTGGCGCGGTACAGGTCCTGGCGGAACATCTCGTCCACCTTGGAGGATAACCTGTTCAGCCGCTGCGCGATTCGCCTCTCCGCCGCCGCATCCGCTTCATATTCCACCGTCGGGAAGGTCGGCGTCCACGCATCCGCACTGTACACGGTGTTTTTGCGGTCAGCTTTCGGATCGATGGATCGCTTGTCCATAACAAGCGTGATATCCCCGAAATTCGTATGCGGGATATCTGTGCGCGTCACCGCGATTGACGGCATTGGAAAACCGCCCAGCTTCAGAACCTTTTTCAGCTTCTCCTCCGTCAGGTTGTGCAGCGCTACCAGCGTCTTTGTCTCCTCTACCGGCTTTTTCAGAGAAAATTTATCCTTGACTTCTCTGACGCCGTGGGTTATACTGATTTTATCAGATGCAGGTGCCGCGCTTTGCGTTGGCGTTGAGGAATCTACTGTCCTTCCCGCTTTGGGCGGCTGGCCGGTAAACTCTGCACCTGATTTTTTTATGCGCTCATTGATAGATGTACGAGAGAGATTGATGATGTCGTAGAGCAGTAGACCGCTTTTGCCGCGGTTACCGACGATGACCTGTGCCGTATAGTCTCTGTTGCCAATACGCAGCAGAACCTCGCCCCTCGCAAAGTTAATGATCGAATCCTTTCTGGGATGCAGCAAGGCTTCGTCAACCCAATTGCGTGCCGCTCGCAGAATTTCATCCGCATTATTGGTTGCCCGCAATTTGTCCGCATATAGATTCGGCTCCTGTTTCATCATCCGCTGCATATACCGGGAAAAAGTCATCTCCATTCGGCTCTGCTGGTTGATACTGATCACATTGTTTCCAACGTTCACGCCATTCGGGAATTTCTGTCTCAAGTTGTCCTTGACCGTCTTTACCCAATCATTTTTCGGCACGCCATCCAGAATATCGCTCTCAATGACCACATATGGGGTGTTGTTTCGGTCATACTTAATAGACAATTTTGCATTGCCGTCCGCCCGGGCGGTGTTTTTTTGTGCCTGCCCGGCCTTGCTCTCCGCCGCCTGGACCGCCTCGCTGTACGCCCGCTTCCACAGCCTTTCCGCGCGCTCCAGCTCGGATACCGTCGCGCCGAACGCCTTTTCCGCCTCGGCGTCCATCTTCGCCTTCGCGTTCTTGCCCTTGCCGAAGTACTCCCTGAGCTTCTGCAAAAACGCATGCACCGCGTCGAAGAACTTCTGCCCGATGCTGCGCTTCTCCTCCGTCTGGCTCATCTCACGTACAAAGTCGTGCAGCATCCTCTCATCCCGTAGGATCTTCTCCGTGTAGTTGGCCGCGATCTCGTCCATCGCCTCTTCCACAGCCAGATTGACCGTGCCGCCGCTGATTTCACGATATTGCCCCTGTTTCACTTCTACAGCGGACAGATTGCCTGCCTCCGCGCCCCGGTTCTCCATCTGCACCGCGTAGTCGCGGAACAGCGTGTACGCCTCCGGCGCCAGCTCCTGCATCCTGTGGGTGATCTCGTGCTTGGCAACCGTCATAACAGGGTCGGTCGTGTTCGCGTCGATGTGGATCGTGCCGTCGCTGCTCCTGTAGTATCCGTTGGCGTTCTGCTCTGCCGGGATATGCTCCACAATGATCTTCGTACCCAGGGCATTTCCCATGGCGTGCAGGCTCTCGCGCGTCTGCCGCGGCAGCTTTTTGGTGAGATCGTTCTCAACAAGTCCGCTTTTCTTTCCCCATACAGTCACCGTGTCAGCGCTGCGCTTCATCGACAGGATGCGGTCCAGCCTGCCCGCGTTGAACGCCTCTTCCTGTATCGGGCTTGTCAGCTCCACTTCCGAGCGCGCCTTGTTGCTCATGCCCCACAGATACGGCAGGTGGAACGCCTGGTTCACCGCGTCCGGGCTCACGCTCCCGCTCTCGATCATCTCGTTCAGCACGCTCCTGCCGTGCTCCCCGTAGCCATACCTTTCCGCAAAGCCGCGCGCCGCCGCTCCGCCATCCTGTCTGCCACTGTCATCCTGAGCATCGCGAAGGATCCCGTCCGTAGGAGAACCCGCCCCCTGCGAATACCGCTCCCGCGCTCTGCGCACAATCTCGTCATATGAAAGGGGCCGATGGAGGACTGCCCCTGTGCTGCTCTTCTGCTATTGACATTTGCAAGAAAGTGTGCTCTGTTCTTTTTGAAGTCGCCTTTCGGGATGTTGTTGGGGAATTGTACTCCAGGGGTATTCTGTAAAGCGCGGCTTCTCTTTTCGTTTAAATAGAGCATGCGCCCTTCGCCGAATGCACTTGCAACAAATTCCTGCATTCCGTTTCTGCCGTACGAACTCGTTACGATGTTGGCATCGATCTCAATCGAATTATAGTTTCCTTTTCCATTCAGCCGAATCGCCGCAATAATCGGCCGGTTCTGCTGATCGACAAGCGACGTTACCACAACAATGCTGTCGTTCGGCCTCGTGCGGGATACCATAACCATCACAGGATCCGCGATTTCCTTCGGGAGGTTGCGGATCTTTCCTTCCGTCAGCCCATGATAGTTGACGTTTCCGCTCGTTGCCTCCGGCGTATGCATATCCCGTACATGCTTTGCTGTGATGAGCAGCGGCAGCTCTGTGTTTAATCCAAATCTGTTATACAGATCCGGCATTTTCCCCATATTGAGGTGCGTTTCAACGTTCTGACCCTTCGCATCAGCCTTCGGACGCAGCACCTCTGCTACCTGGTCTTTGAATGGAACATCTTCTGAAAAGCTGACAGTGCCGTCTGCAAACACCGCCCGATCCCAGCCGAAGTCCGGCGTCTTCTGCCTGCGCTCTTCTGCCGTCAGCGCGCCGCGCTGCTCGGTCTGGCGCGCCTCAATCTCGCCCGCCGTGTCGCGGTACGCCCCGTATGGGTCCGCTTCCCCGCGCGATCGCCAGTAGTCCGGGCTCGCGCCCACAGGCCGCCCCTCGCGCTCCTGTATGCTGTGCTGCAGCTCGTGCAGCAGCGTGCGGTGCTCTTCCTGCGGCGCGGCGGGCTGCAGAGAAATTTCACCGTTCACCTGCCTTCCGCGCGTGTCCTCCCATGCGCTCAGGTTCCTGTTCACCGGCGACTGCGCCAGTTCCGGGAAGCGCTCATACAGCGCCCCGTGCTTGAGAAGGCTCCCCGCCGTATTTCCGCCGCCTCGGTAGTAATACCCCGAACCGCTGTCGTCGATCTCGTCCACCCAGTTGCCCGCCGCGTCACGGATGACGCCTGTCTCCCGCCAGATTTCATCCCGGCTCTTCCCCTCAGACTCCATCTGCTCCGCGCGCGCCACGGCCTGCGCATCCTGCGCGCGGGCAAACATATACTGCGCCTGCCCGTACCCCCTGCGCTCCCCTGTGGAGCGCAGGGCTTTTTCATACATGCGCTGCGTGTCGATGAGGAACTTCTCCTCCTCCGTGCCGCGCAGCTTCCGCGCCATGTCGCGCACCCAGTAATATACGCGCATGAAGAGGTTCCCGTCGGAATGCAGCAGCCGCCGCACGCTCTTCTCGTCCGTGAACAGCTTCGATTCGCAGAACGCCGCCACCAGCTCTCGCGCCGCCCCGTCCGCGTCAAGCGTCTTCCCGGCCTGGGCATAATCCTGCGCGATGGACGCGCGCAGCTGCTCTATGCTGCTTCCCGCGTCCTCCGCCATGAAGGACAGCACGCGCTGCGAGAACGCGTCGTACAGCCCGCTCGTCTCCAGATGATGCGTCAGCTCGTGCACCAGCACCTGCCGCACCGGGTCCTTCGCCGTCGGTGAAATGGTGATCACGCCGTCTCGGTATTCTCCCTGTACGCCGTTTTCCAGCTCTGCCACGCGCAGCTGTGTTCCTGCGCTGCGCGCGATGCGCCGCGCCGTCTCCATTTCCGTATGTGCAGTGTCAGCACTCCCTGCCGGTATTGCCCCTGCTTTACTTCCACAGCCGACAAGTTGCCTTTCTCTGAAAAACTTTACTAAAACCGTTTCCGAGCGCTTTCCGAGCGCTAAAGGGAAAACAGCTTTCAAAAGGGTATAAAAAAGCCCCGCAGCCCTAAGG